>DAOVUW010000023.1 GCA_030632385.1 Candidatus Nanohalarchaeota archaeon | reverse complement strand
GTAAAGATAGAAAAGAAAAACTCAGATGACGGAGTAAAAGCAATCAATGCTGCTTTTATCGGACATAAATCACTGAAACAATGCATTGTTGTGGACAAGGATATATATATAAGAAATCCTTATGTGGTGGAAGGCGCAATTGCGACAAGAACTCAGATGGACAAAGACCTATACTTATTTAAAAATCAGTCCGGCTCTTCGCTGGATCCTTCAGGAGATTTGAGCAGTGGAAAAGCAAGAACCACTAAAGTTGGGATTGATGCCACTATACCTGCGGGAAAATGCATAAATAAATTCAAAAAAGAAGGCTATCCTGATGTCGATTTGAAAAAATATGACTGAAATACTCAATATTGTAAATGAAAAAGACGAAGTAATCGGGCAAAAAACAAGAGAGGAAATCCACAAAAGCAAATCTTGGCACAGGGGCGTGCATGCAATTCTTTTAGACAAAGACAGCAAAATTCTGCTCCAAAAAAGAAGTGCATATAAAGATAAATTCCCTTGTTGTTTCGACCTCTCTGTATCAGGGCATGTTGATTTAAATGAAAGCTATGATGAAGCGATTGTTAGAGAACTGAAAGAAGAACTCAATATTATTGCAGAACCAAAAAAACTGGTGAAACTAAAAATGGATTATGGAGAAAACGACAATATGATTTCGGAAGTGTATGAATTAAATTACGATGGCAATATTGAATTTGACAATCTAGAAGAAGTTGAAGCTATTTATTTTTTCAGCCAAGAGGAACTAAAGGAAATGCTTGTTAAAGAAAAAGATAAATTTGCCCAATGGACGGTCGAGATATTGAAATGGTATTTAAATATGCCGAGCCAGATAATTGTCATTGGTGATTGAATTCCTCCTTAACAAACTCCTCAAAATCCATCGTTCTTATATTATAATCAGAGGGGATTTTTTCAATCAATATTTCTTAAAATTAATATAATTAATTGCACCAGATGCAATTTACAACAAGAATTATTTTTCTCTATGTCAATTCACTATGAGAACATATCTAAATCCTAAAATTACTTCTCTTTCTTTTTAGGAAGTCCGGATAAATCTATTCTGTATTTTCCCTCTCCTATTTTTATTACAAGAGGCGTTTGATTGAAAAGATTCACTAAATCCAGTTCGTATTTTCCCGGAGACACAATTCGTATGGCTTCGATGCTCAATACCAGCACCTTATTTTTTTCAAATTTTAAAAAAGAGCGCGCATCTTTTTCTATTTCATTGATTTGCTTTTTTGTTAAATTCAATGGCATATTTTTCAGTTGTTCTTCTTCTTCATTAATATGAAAAAAGAATTTTGAGCCGCAGGAATCGCACCCTTCAATTAAGTAATCTGCTTCATCGGAATGCACTTTTCCACACTTAACACATTTATTTGCCATATAATTCACTATCAATTTTATTTTTAAATTTTGTTTTTAATTCATCTACCTTAAATGAAGTGTTGTTTTTTTCAACATCAACTATAAAATTATTGAATAAAATATTTCTTCCAATTATTACAGGATAGGTCATAGATGAACGGTCTTCAATATTGACTTCTACATCAAAATTCTTTTTATTTAGTTCTACCTTTAATTTAATCATAGGTCTTCTTATGAAATCATTTTCAGATGCTTTTAATTTGATTTTTACATGTCTCAGGATTTTTTCAAATCCAATATCTTTTGCTATTTTTTTGTCTACAGATGTATATGTTGCGCCTGTATCTATAAGAGCAGCAACCTTTTTAGAAGAATTGATTCCTTTTAAGGTTATTATTTCAACACAACCTATAATTTTTTTTGTTTCTTCTTTTTTTATCATATTTTCTCCAGACTATTTTTTAAATAACAGCAAAGTATTTTTAATAATTTTTTTCCGAAAGTTCAGTCGGGTTTGTCAATTTCAAACGCAATGCATTTATTGGCCATATAATCATTCCTGCTGAAAATGCAGTTGCGAATTGCATTAATCCAAAAGCAGTTAAAAACATCTGTGGAACAAATCCAAGTGAATATAAAACAAAAGCACAACTAAATAAAAAAATGCTTTTAAAGGCACTTCCGTAAGTCATTGCTGAAATAAAATGCTTTTTGTTTTTCAGATATGCTGCTTTTATGCTGAAAATCAAAATCGCATTTCCTAACCATATAAATGGAAGCATGTATAATAAATATACACTATTTTGACCAAATATAATCCCCTGTGACAAAACCCCGATGCTTGGAAGCACCATTAAAGGAATTAATTTTTTAGTCCCTTTAACATAAAGAGCGCTACAAATAAGGATTGAATTTACAAGAGCGCCGGTAAATATCTGCTGGTGAACAAAAAGGATTGGCGTAAAAAAAGCAATAGCAGAATAAAAACTAAACTCCGCAACATCTTTTGTTTTTGATTGATAAATCCCGAGCTTTAAATTTGAAATATCTATAATTTTATCCAACATGCCTTTGAATCCAATATCCATAACTATCTATAAGGTATAGATTTAAATATTTTGACATCGAAAACAATTTTCCTGCGGCATTATATTTTCATGGCAATATTTGCACAACTACAAAAAAAATCAGAAATTATAAATATTTGAGTCAGCAAAAAATATTCTGCGGTTATTTTACAATTGCAAAGTCTTCGTAGATTTCGGCATTGGTGATATAATCTACGAACATTTTTTCTACATTAATTAATATGCACCCATGTGGCTTTATATTTAATTTTTCTATGAAATTGTTCAAATTCTCTTCATTGCTCTGCGCGATTATTTCAACGTTTCCGTTATCCAAATTTCGAACAATTCCTTTTATGTTCATTTCATCGGCCATTTTATGTATTGTGGCCCTGCACCATACTCCCTGCACTCTGCCTTTCAGGATTATTCTTACTGTCTTCATGTATGGATTTGGATTTTGATATTTATAAGTTTTTTGTGATTTTAGAGTTTGCAATTCAACAATTCTCGTTTCATCCATAAACTAAAAAAAACAAAAACAGATTTCTTTAATTAAGAGCAATATTTGTGTTTTTTGTTGTATTATATATCAAAGTCAGAGTTGGGTTGTATTTGATATTTTAGAGAAACATGATTTTAAATAATATACTTGCTTAATTTTAAATTATAGATGATATTATGGATACACACAAAAGAACAATAGTTAAGACAATCACATGGAGAATAATTGCGACTATAACCACCATATTGACAATATATTTTTGGACCAATGATTGGTCTCTTGCTCTTGGTTCTGGTTTGGTTGCAAACGCTTTGAAAACAATATTTTATTATGTTCATGAAAGAGCATGGAATTTAACTGATTTTGGCAGATTGCCTGTTGATATAAAGACACTTCATCGCTCTGCGCACAAACAAAGAGAATGATTGTCTTTTTTCTTTGTTAATTCCCGATTAACCATAATATATCCTTATTTCTCTTCAAATAATCTGTTCTCAAGCAATTAATCAAAACATTAATAAATTTCAAAAACCAAGTACAATGATGAAAACCCAAACAATCATCTTGACAATTCTCCTCCTTTCCTTCGCCATAGGAATCTATATCTATCCGCAGATGCCGGACAAAATGGCTTCGCACTGGAATGCGCAGGGACAAGTTGACGGATATATGTCAAAATTCTGGGGTGTATTTCTCATGCCGACAATTTCTGTCGGACTGTTGCTGTTATTTCTATTGATACCAAAAATAGACCCCCTGAAAGCAAATATAGAAAAATTCAGAAAATATTATGACGATTTTATTGTAATGATGATTGCATTTTTATTTTATGTTTATCTTTTGACTCTGGTCTGGAATAGTGGCTTTGTATTCAACATGACTCAATTTTTGACTCCTGCTTCAGGATTGATGTTCTATTATATTGGAATTTTGACACAGAATGCAAAAAGGAACTGGTTTATAGGAATCAGAACTCCGTGGACGCTTAGCAGTGAAAATGTATGGAATAAGACCCATAAGATTGGAGGAAAACTTTTCAAGACAATTGGAATAATTGCATTTTTAGGGATATTCTTTCCAAATCAAATGTTTTTTTTCGTTTTTTTTCCTGTACTTTTTGTCGCAGGTTACTTGATTGTTTATTCTTATATTGAATACCAGAAAGAAGAGAAAAAATAGCGTGATTAGAGATATTCTCTTTTTGGTAGAAATTATAATATTTAAGTAACAATATCAATTAGTTTTTTCTTTTTTATTGCTTCTTTTATCTCTAGCGCTATGCGTTTTCCTGTACTCATTTCTTCATTATAAAAATATCCAGGATATGGCGTGAAACGAGTTCCGGGAGAGCCTTGCACTCTTAGGCTCACATCAAATATTATTGCCTCTTCTTTTGGGGGGCCTGGAATGATTGCGCCCTGAAGAGCAAAAGGACCGATAATTCCTGGAGGATATTCTTGTTTTGTCGCCTTGACAAATTTTTCTCCGAGTTCAAATATCATCTCTAAAACAGATTCCTTTGTTGTGCACGCAATATGCCCTATTTCTTTTAATGTCGGCTTTACATACTTCAATACTTTCAACTGCTCATCTGCCGTAAGCCTAAGCATTCCATCAAGGTTTGTCTGCCTTCTTGTATCTGTGCCCAGCAGTTCGACTTCTCCGCGAAGAGGCGAATAGAAATAATTAAAATTCACATGCGTCCCTACAATATATTCTTCAATCACTGCATCTCGGACAGATTCCTCTGTAATTATCTTTTTTTCAATCATTTCTTTTGTTTTGCTCTCAAATTCCGTCGGACTCTCAACAATGAAAAATTCTCTCTCATAGCTTCTTTCCAGCTCGTTTGCCTTTACAATCACCAGCCTATCAATGTCTTTGTAACTATTAAACTGCCTCGGATATCGGATTCCTGCTTTTTCCATTAGATAATACTGATTTCTCTCTTCAGTCCTCTCTTCTGCCTTTAAAATCTCTCTTGTTCCAAACAAGGGAATTAAAAATTCATTTTCTATTTTTTCATAGTCAAAATTCACATAAACTTCAAATGAGCGGTGGGGAATAAAAATTACATTTTTGGCTCTCATTTTTTCTGCAATTTCAGGGTTTAAAATATCGCTGAACTTGTCCAGTATGAGCACCTCATCCACAACACCTGTTGTTTTTCCAAAGTTCTGAGCCGTTTTGTAGTATTTTGAATAAGTTTTGTCTCTCCCTTTTTCGCAGATTACAAGTGTTTTAAATCCAATATCTTTTGCACCCCTACATACATCCAGAGCGCTATGGCTTCCAAGAACGCCAATTGTAATATTATCTACATCATAATTACCTAAAATTTTTTCAATATCTTTTCTTTGTATCATAATTTATTTGATATAATAACTTTTTTATTGTTTGTATTTTTTTATTTGAATCAGGATATTTTTTATTCTTATTTTTCACGATAGAAAATCTAGCGCATTTAATTTGCAGTAGGATTTTTACTTACCTCAAATAAAAATCGATATCTGTCTTTTCCAACCCTTTTTATCTTTGTAATTGCAAAATAACCAATTTCTCTTGTGTTAGCCATATGAGGATCTCTACACGGTCTTTTATCAAATCCCTCAATTTCAACTATTCTAATTTCATTCACAGATTTGAAAATTTTACTCAAATCAAACTCACCTTCGATTTCTTTTCTTTTGAATATCTTTTTATGAACAGGCAATTCTTTTTTTATTATACTATTTGTTTCTCTTTCTAAATCATTCAGAATGAGTTTTCTTAAATCTGTTGAAGTTGAAAAATCTATAGAACCCTCTTTTTCTTTATCAAATTTTGCAATCACAACATTTGCATCCAAAATTTTATTTTCAATAATTTTTGCAAAAATATGCTCTCCTGTTTGCAATTTCCCTTCATTTGGTTTCATAATATTATTATGGTTCTATTTATAATTAAAAACTTTCGGGCACTAGCACGCAACTTTGATTTTTTCGAACTTAGTCAGAATGTTATAATATATAGAACTATTGTATTCTAAATTCCTCTTTTATTTACAAAAAAAACAGAATTAAATTAAAGATAATAGAGAAAAATTAAAATAATATAAAAATATACGCATTATTAATTAATATGTTTTGGATATTATTTATTTCATGCATGATAGCCTTTGTCACAACTTATTTAATCATTAAAAAATTTATTGTCTTTTTTGAAAACATAGGGCTTGTGGGTTATGACATAAACAAACCCAAAAAAAATCAGGTTGCAGAAATGGGTGGCGTTCCTGTTGTTTTTGGTTTTATGATAGCAGTATTGTTTTTTGTTGGATTTGAAATATTTGTATATGGCAATAGTCAATACAATATCCTATTTCCAGCTCTTCTTACAACTATCATCATTGTGTTCATTTATATGCTGGATGATTTGACTGCAATTTTAAAAGGAAAAGACGATAAAAAAGATTTTGTAAAAAAACAAGGATTTAGCCAGAAACACAAATTCCTCTTTCCTCTCATTGCAGCAATTCCTATAATGAGTGCCAAAATAGGAACTTCCACAATGGTTCTTCCAATAATTGGAGAAATTAATTTAGGTATAATATATCCTCTTTTTGTTGTGCCAATTGGTATTCTTGGCGCCTCAAATGCTGTTAATATGCTTGCAGGCATAAATGGAATTGAAGCAGGCGTAGGATTAGTAAGTATTTTTTCATTAAGTGTTTTTGCATATCTGAATTCGAGTATTGTTGCGGCATCATTTGGCTTTATTTTTTGCGCGTGCCTTCTTGCTTTTTTAACATACAATTGGTTTCCCGCACGCCTTTTCCCAGGGGATTCCCTAACTTATATGACTGGCGCAATTATTGCCATTATCGCAATTACAGGCAATATTGAAAAATTTGCCTTATTTATTTTCCCCTTATGGTTTATTGAATTAGGACTTAAATTAAGATCTAAATTAAAAGCAGAATCATTTGGAAAATTAAACAAAAAAGGATATCTTGAAAGACCATATAAAAAAATATATTCAATCACTCATATTTTTATGGATGGAAAAACAACAGAAAGCAAAATTGTCGCAAAAATAATATTGATACAAATATTCATCTGTATTTTTGCTTTCATTATATCTATATAAATATTTAATCAAATAAAAATTATGAGTATAAAAAAAACAATCATATATTTCGTATTTTTCATTCTTTTTATTAATGTATGTGCTTTAGGGCAATCCAACAACAAAACAGTTGATGTCTATATTTTTTACGGACAGGGATGCTCTCACTGTGAAAAAATACATGAATTTTTTGATAAAATAGAAGACGATTATCCACAGATGAATCTAGTAAAAAAAGAAATTTATTTCGACAAGGAAAATGCCCTTTTGATGCAGGACTTCTGCAAAAAAATCAACACACAAGTAGAAGGAGTTCCTACTGTTTTTATAGATGAAAAAATGTATGTTGGGTATAGTTTGGCACTGACTGTAGAAATAGAACAAAAAATAAAAAACTGCATTAAAACAGGTTCTTGTTGTAATTTAGGAGATGGTGTTATTAATCAATCCTGCAATCAAACAGATATTGATCCAAACCCACCAAACTGGGAAAAAGATTATTCTAATATTGGATATATTTTTATAGGTGGAATAATTATGATACTTTTATATTATTTGATGACTAATAAAAAATGATAAAATGACAGACATTACAATTCCTATAGTAATCGGCGCTGCATTTGTAGATGCAATAAATCCGTGCGCTTTCGCTGTTCTAATAATTTTAATGACAACAATTTTAGCAGATAATTATGACAGAAAAAAAGCATTGCTTGCGGGTCTTGCTTTTGCTCTATCTATATATATTTCATACTTTCTAATGGGTATTGGATTGCTTACCGCAATAGAAATTGTGGGCTTTACAAATAAATTCTATTTTTTTGTAGCAGTATTGGCTTTAGTTGTGGGTGCTTTGAATATAAAAGATTATCTTTGGTATGGAAAAGGATTTTTAATGGAAGTGCCATTAAGCTGGAGACCCTATATGAAAAAATTAATCGGCAATGTAACTTCGCCAACGGGCGCATTTTTTATAGGATTTATTGTAAGCCTGTTCCTACTCCCGTGCACATCAGGACCATATATTGTTATACTCGGTCTTTTAGCAGGAAGCCAAACAAAATTAACAGGAATAATGTACTTGTTGTTATATAATTTAATATTTATATCGCCAATGATTATGATCACAATCCTCATCTATAAAGGAATTTCAACAACAGAAAGCCTTGAAAATATAAGACAAAAGAAATTAAGAACATTGCATCTAGCGGCAGGAATAATAATGATTCTTCTTGGGGCAGGACTCTTATTAGCAATGCATTTGGGGATATTGTAGTTGTTTTCTTCCTTATTGAATTCAATATATCGCACTGGAGGTGGAACGATATTTCTTTTCTAGATTGAAACATCTAAGCTCTACTCTAGTGGATTATTCATTTTGAGATTGTAATTGATTATTATAATGTTGATTAAATAATACTCTTTATTGAAAGACCCCCACACCTTTATTTCTTATAGAGATTAAAAAAATTGTTTAAATAAAAAATAAATAAAAATCAATTAATGTTGGTTTTCAAACTATTTTAAAATATTGAAAATAAATAACCTCCTTTAGATATAAAATAGCATTCCCTGACAAGCAGTATGTTATTAAACTTAATAAAACATAAAAATTATTTTTAACCCAACTTTGACACTTTGACTCAATTTATGGGAAAAAACATATTTAATTATTTGTAAAAAACAGGCTTTTTCAATAGAATTTATGTGATAATTATTTGTTTTTGACCATAAATATGCCTATTTAGGGGTTAAAATTCGTTAAAAAATATATTTTTGATTGTATTTTTTTGAAAATGTCGCAAACTGTCAAATTCTAACATAAAAAATAGGTAAAAAAATATTCACATTCGTATAATAAGACACACAAAGGCTGAATTTTAAAAAATTGGAGTGGCATATAATTGTCAAATTCTTTATGTAAAATGTTGTGAAAATTTAGTAACTGTCCAAGTTGGGTTTTAACATAGTTATTATATAGCTCAACACCATTTTCCCAATCTTATATTATTATACATTTAATAAGAACATATATTTGTTTTTTCACCCTTTCTTTCGGGACTTCATTTCATGCATAGAACCTAAAACATATCCTACAATTCCCCCATATAAGGCAGATACTGCTTCATTTAATGCACCCATAACAGATAGAATAGCAGTAGTAAACACTATAAATATTACAGTTACTAATCTTATTATATTTCCATCCATAAGTAAAGCTTTCATTTGTTCATCTTTGTTTCTTAAGGCCACAAAAGTGCCTATCTATGTTATAACAAGGCAAATTGTGGCACAAATAAGTAGCCAAAATAAATTACTACTAGTTAATGTAATTGGTTCCATATTGATATACAAATTGTTTTTTATAAAATGTAATATTATATATTATCTAACTTTTATATATTTATTATTGTTGAAGAGAAAATATATTGATAATTTGTGCAAATAAAAACCAACTAGAAAATTAGAAATTATAACTCAAAAAAAAAATAGTTCTCAAATAAATTTATATAAAGTAAAAACATATTTTATTATAATAATTCATATATATTTCTAATATTATATAATATTTCTTTCACTTAACAAACAAATAACTCACATCTTCTTACTCATAAAAAATCCATCTTCAACAAAACCAAATCCTTTGTAATATTCTTTTGTTCCTATGGCGCTTATTACTAATAATTTATTTTTGTTCTTTTTTTTTGTTATCTTTTCTGCTTCTTTCAATAAGGATTTGCCTAATCCTTTATGCTGAAATGAGAACTTATAATCTTCACTCAATGGTGTGCTTGTTCCAAAAACCTTTAATTCTCTTATTATAGCACTTGTTGGTGTGATTTCATCCAAAAAAAGATTGCATTTTTTATTAAATATCCTCAATCTCAAATAGCCATATAATATATTTTCTTTATCTACTAAAGATAAAAAATATTCTTCTCCCTTTGATGCCTTGTATTTTATGATTTTTAATTTTATTTTTCTTTCAACATTTTCTTTTAGTCCTTTTTTATATATATGATGACCTGCTTCTCTACATCTAATACACTTGCATTTTATATTTTTTCGTTGCATTTCTTTTTCTACTAATTCTCTTAAATTTCCTGCAGTAACTCCTTTTATGATTTTCTCTTTAGGAATATCTCTTTGTATTCTCATTATTCTTACAAATTCAGGCACCATTTTTTTGAATTTTGAAATAAGTTTTATTGCTCTTTCCTGATCAAGTTCTTTGTATTTTCCTTCTTCCCATAATTTATGTAATTGGGTACCTTTCATCAAAAGAACAGGATATATTTTTAGCATATCTGGAAAAAATCTTTCATCATTGAACAATAATTTAAATGAATCAATATCTTTTTTTTCACTTCCTAATCCAGGCATAATATGATAGACTACTTTGAGTCCTGTATTTTTTAATAATTCTGTTGCTTTTGCAACACAATCAACAGTATGACCTCTATTTATTTTAATATATGTTTTATCATCTAATATTTGAACACCTAATTCTACACGTGTTGCACCTAAGTAAAGCATCTGTTTTATATCTTGTTCACTACAGAAATCAGGGCGTGTTTCAATTGTTAATCCAACACATCTTTGTTTTGTGGTTTTGTTTTTTTCCTTTGCTTCATCAAGTGTTTTTGATTTGACTTCATTCAATGCATCAAATATTTGTTTGACAAAATCAATCTGGTATTTTTTCGGCATTGACAGAAAATTGCCGCCCATTATAATTATCTCTATTTTTTCGGTGCTATGTCCTATTGTTTTTAATTGTTCGAGTCTGT
>DAOVUW010000051.1 GCA_030632385.1 Candidatus Nanohalarchaeota archaeon | reverse complement strand
TTCTGGTAAAAAGCACATTGCACTTTTCTACAGCCGAGCACTCTACCAAATTGAGTTACAGCGGGAACTTCCCTTATAGTATAATTATGTGTTAATTTTTAAAACATAATACATTCTTATATAAAATGAAAAGAAACAGGATTGTAAAAAATAAAAAAGAGCAGGCAGTTATCGCAAGAGCAAGAATTGAAATTTTATACGATTTGGCTTTGGATTCATTAAAGAAAAAGGATTTTATTTTGACAAAAAACAGTATAATAATGATGAAAAAAATTTCAAAAAAAAACAAGATTTCCTTAAAAAAATACAACTGGTTCTTTTGCAAAAAATGCCTTGTACCTTATGATGCAGATACGACTAAATATTCTACTAATCGGCATACAAAAACACTCAATATATTATGCGGAAATTGTGGATATACTAGAAAAAAACCACTTAATAAAGTTTAATCTGTTTCATTAACTATTGGTTCATCTGTTTGGTTTTCATCGATTTTTATTTTTTCAGTATTATTTTCATCAGGTATTGTTTCTGGAATGATAATTTCTTCTAATTCTATTGGTTTGACAATTTCACTTTCTTTTTTTAATCTGAATATTTTTATTTCATTATTATCAAAGACTTTTTCTAAAAAATCAATACCGTGCGCATCAAATAAATACAATCTTGCAAAGTTAGAAATTCCGGGTGTTTTCGTAGGGTAAGGCATATATACGCCATATTTTGAAAACAAGATGCATAAATCAGCAACATTTTGAGTTTTATTTTCTGTAAGGTCTATAAGTCCATTTTCTGTGCACAAATATTTTATATCTAAATTTTGTAGTCCCTGTGTTAGTATTATATTTCCCTCTAATCCACCATATTCATTTACAGGAACAGAGATAATTCCTCCTCCAAAATCATACATGGCGATTGTTAAATTGCCTTTTTTTTCAAGTTTTGGTTCTGGAAGCGGAGCAAAATAATTTTCCGGTTTGCCAAATAAATTATCTTCTTCATAATATTCATTTTTTTGTGCATAATGTCCTATCCTACTCATCATAGGATATTTCCCAATTAAAGTATTATCTACAATTATATAATCTGCTTGATATGATATCATGAGATTTTTTATGTGCGTTATATTCGTATCTGTAAACATTTGCGCGAGATTTTCATTTACTGTGTTGTTTGCATTCATTCCATCTGCAACACTTCTTCTTTCTCCTGCGGTCTGGAACCAATATCCATAATCCCACCAACTCATAAGCACAGCTTCTTGGGGCGTATTGTCTTTTACCCATTTCATTGCTTCCTGCCAGTTGGCATTAAATGTTAATCCTGTGTATTTGTTTACTACATAGGCAGAAGATAGATTTGTGGCTATAAAGATGATGCAAAATAATACAGCGATAATTTTTACAGGAAGAATTTCAATATTTGCGGAAGAATGTTTTTTATATTTGTTAAAAAAATCAATTGTGCTTTTATTCTCAATTAGTTTTTTTACATAATCATACAGGTATGAAATGCCAAATCCCGCCATTATGCATAAAGGAGCCCCAAGTAGAAACATAACTCTTATGTATTTCAAAGAACCGTGTATGGATGATGCCATCCACAGGATGAGCAGTATTATTCCTATATTGGCAGAATAATATGAAACAAAAAGAACCAATGCAATCAACCCGTAATAGAGATTAAAATAACCTAAAAGAGGAACAACAATCAATCCAATATAAAATACATCTTTATTTTTATAAGATTCTCTTTTTTCATAAAATTGATAAAATATGAAGAATATTGCCAGCAATGTAAATGGAATTACACTAAAATAAGAAAGTAGTTTTCCATAGTTGTTGTAAGAACTGTCTGGATTAAATAAAGGCGTGTTTATTGCCTGTTGGAGGTAACTTAAACCTGAAACAATAGAGAATTGCTCTTTTATTGTACCCACAGAACCTGGAGCATTTTCTGCAACTGTTGATCCCACCACCCCTTTTTCTAAAGTAGCAAGTCCGCTGACCGTTGTTACTAATCGCGAACATTGAACGGAAAAGAAAGATCCTATAATTATCATAAAAACAACAGATATTATAGATAAAGGAACAATATATTTGTGTAGTGATTTATCTTTTATTTTGTTCTGCATAACATAGACAAAAGCCATTAGAATAGATAAGCCAATATACATTTGTCCGCCCGGAACAATTGGAGTGATAGAAATATTTTTAAAACCCAGTAAAAAGGGGAAAATAATACCTACAATACCCATAGGCACCAGCGATTTTAAAAGCAGAGAAATATTTTGTTTTTCAAATAAAAGAAGAATGAAATACAAACCTATAATCAAAAGTGCAATTGGTGTTACAAGACCACTAATTGCATTTAAAAAACAAAGACTCATTCCTGCAAGCGAAGAATAAAAGATTGTGTCTTTCTTAAATGATTTTATTGTGTAATAGAGAATTAACAATATGAAAACACCTGCTATAGGCTCTTTTTCAATAAAACCAGCAGAAGTTCTGTATAATATGGCAGGGGTTGTCGCATAAAAAAATGCAGCAAATAGTCCTGTTTTTTTATCCTTTAATTCTTTCCCTAAAAAATAAACGACTAATACCTGCAGCGTACCCATGAGAGCGGGATAAATCCATGCAAAATGATAATATGTGAAAAAAAATTTGAAAAACAATACATATAGTATTGCAGGAATGTAATAAGTCAAAACCTTATTTGTATGAGGATCTCTTCCATTTGGATAATATTGATACATGTCTTTATCTGGCCAATGAAAATCATTTTCAATTAAATGAAGACTCATTCTATACATGTAAAATGGGTCTAAAGCACGAAAACATGTAACTCCATCAAGACAGCTCTCTTGTAGATTCATGGGTGCTAATCTAATCCATAGTGATAAAAGTAAGATAATTAATAAAGCTCCTGCATAGATGTATTTTTTATTCATATTTCTTTACCTGTTATAATTTTAAATAGTTAATTTATTCCTCTTTTAATTTATATCCCTTTATCCAATCATAATGGATGCCTCCGTCCCTTGAATAAATAGTACCGTCTTCAATTAATTCTTTGAAAGATTGTTCTGACCTTTTTTCAGTCCAGTTCATGAATTCCACTATATTTGCAATAATAGATTCTTTTGTTTTATCCGAACACGCAACTGCTCTTCTGATATTTAATGGGATTTTAGGTGCATATTCTCTGTCTTTTTGATGATATTTTTCTTCATCAATCTTTTCTTCAATCTGAGTTATATTTTTTTCAAAAGTATCAATTACATTTTTTTGTATTTTTTGATTATTATTTTCAAAGGCAGTATAATATGATGTAATCCTTGCACATTGTATTTCGACCAAATCTGAGTCATAAATATTATTATATACTCTTTCTTGTGTTTTGTTCATCCGAGAGCTGAGTTTTAACAGGACAGAATTAAGAATGTCATCAAATGATTTTGAAATTTGCTTGTCACTCAAACAGCCATAATATATCAAAGAATTTTGCAGGGCCGTATTATTCGCGATATCTCTTTCTCCATAAATATTAATTCCGTCTATTGCATATTTGTATTCAGATTCTCTTATATTGTCGTCTTTTATTTTGGAAGACACATTCCACGATAAGACATTATAATTCTTTAAAATCTCTTTGTTTTTTCGCATGGATTTAAATTCATTTATTGTCCCGTTTAATTCATTTAAAATTCCCATATGCTCAAGATTAATCCCATAATCTGACTTATTCAAATACTTATCAAAAACAGCAACATCTTTTTTTGTCTTAGAGTCATATAAATAGGAAGCTCCTAATCCATCTACGGAGATTTTTTTGTCTAAAATATCTGAGCCAATATAAGGGGCTAAAAGAGAATCAGAAACATGATTATCCTTCATGCTTAACGAAGAGATTTCGGTAATGCTTTTTTGCATTTCTTTTAGCGTCAGGACAGGATAAGTCGGATTATCATCTTTTGAAATCTTTAATGTGGTCGGTTCCGGCTTTTCCATAAGGAAAAACAATTCATAATATTTTTTATTGTGTTCAAGTTTATTGCTTGTTGGTTTTTTTATTTTAATGGAATATGGTATTTCTGAATTCAATTTTGTTTCATAGGGGGCGAGTATTATTGTCATTAAATCATTCTTGGATAATTCTGCATAAAACTTGTATAACTTATAACCCGTCTCCAATTCATCATATTTATTTAGTTTAAGTATAGAATGTATTTTTTTATTTAGCATTACAGCTGGTTTTGTTATCAATTCCAGATAACCTTCTATTTCCTTGATTTTCTTGTGAGATCTTAATTTTGCATTTGCCTGTGAATAAAGCTTTTGATTTAGAGGAAGTTTGTTGGTTGCCGAGGAATCATAGTTTTCATAAAAATTCTTTTTCCCTGAATATTCTATCTCTTCAATTAATTCATCAAATGACATAATTACAATCTCTTTAATTTTCCGTGTCCTGGTTCGTATATATCTCCGCTTTGTTTTAATTTCGAGATAAGGATTTCAGCATCAACACGGTTTATTTTTTCAGTTTCTGCCTGTTCTATTATATCTTCAACGATAGCAACCCCTTCAGGACTGGCATTTTGCAAGTCTTCTATTAATTTGAGCATAACATAAATTTTGTTTCTTTGAGTTCCTGATGTTCTTCCTTCCATTCTGTCTATATCTAATTCTCCTGTTTCAGGATCCACCCCTATTTGAGTCAGGCAATAACGCATAATTTTTATTGCGCGTTTTGCATCTAGATCTGTTGCTTCGTCAGAGAGACGAATCTTTGCAGATGCTTCTGAAAGTCGAATCAATGCTTCGAGTTGTCTTGCGCCAATAGGTACTGTATTTTTTTCAGTGGATGCATATTTGTTCCTTAGAGTCACATAAAATTTTTCAATTTCATCCATGGCTTCCTGCGTAAGTTTCGGACGAATATGGATTTTTGCATAAGCAACATATTTTCTCATTATATCTCTGTCTATGATTGATTTTTTTTCATCTTCATTTTCGTGCATTTTAAGAATATGCCGTACAAGAAGCGTGTCTTTTTCTTTATCAGGTACATCCATTATTGCAAAAATTAAATCAAATCTGGAAAGAAGAGTGTCGGGAATGTCTATCTGCTCAACAATAGAACTGTGCATGTCAAATCTTCCGAATTTTGGATTTGCAGCAGCAAGCACTGTTGTTTGCGCATGAAGAGTCGCCTGTATATTTGCTTTTGAAATAGTTATTGTCTGCTGTTCAAGTGCTTCGTGCATTGCAGAACGATCGTCTTTTCCCATTTTGTCCAATTCATCAATGAGAGCCATTCCTCCATTTGCAAGGACTAATGCTCCTGCTTCAAGAGCCCACCCTCTCATGAATTCATCTTTCACGACCGTAGCTGTAATCCCTGCTCCAGAACTTGATTTTCCGACAATATATCTTGCCTTTGGAGCAAGCTTTGATACATATTTGAGGAGTTGGGATTTTCCTGCACCCGGGTCTCCTACCAAAAAAATATGGATATCTCCTCTTGTTGTCACTCCGTCTTTTCTTTCTTTTCTTGAGCCCCCGAACAATTGGTACATAATTGCTTCTTTAGTTTTTTCATGCCCGTATATAGATGGCGCTATGGATTTGACAAGATTTGAATAAATTTTAGGATTGGATGCAAGCTCTTTTATTTTCTCTTCATCTTCTTTTGTTATTTCAATATCTATAAATTCTTCTTCTATTACTTCAAGATAATTTGCTTCCAGAAAAATATCTCTTCTTCTGGTCTCTTTTCCTTCATCTATCCTCATAGGCATATCTCTTAAAATGCCTGTTAAATTAATTTTTGATCCCGGGACAACATTTTTCTGAAAAAGAGGATCCACTAAATCATCGCGCAAAAAAACACCCAATTTTCTTGGCTGAGCGCCGCCATCTAATTTTTCCGGCATCTCTTCTATTTCCAGTCTCTGCACATCCCTTAATTTTCTCATCGCCTGGGTAAAAGAACGTTTATTTCCGCATTCGCACACATACGGCTTTTTTACATAATTTGCATCCTGTATTACTGTTGTTTTGGCACCACATGCAGGGCACGAAAATGTTATAAAAATAATTTCAGGTCTCACTTCAGATGCCTGTTTTATTATGCCTTCAAATGATATGAATTTGTTCAAGTGGGTGCTTCTCAAATCCTTTATTTTCAGGACCTGATGAGGATGTAGATTAAATACTCTTGTAGTTTTTCCTCCTTCTATTCCAAAATCAATGCTTTCCAACACTTCCTGTGCATATTCAAACCATTCATCCGGTCTCTCGATAAGAGCATCAGATAATTTTGTGCTGAATTTATCCATTAAAGTGTAGTCCATAAGAAGAGGTTTTCCCGAAGAAAAATCTTTCTGCGCCTTTTTTAGATATTTTTTTTCAAAAAAAGAAGCAAGCTGTTCGACAAGTCCTTCGTCCCGATTATTTTCTTCTCC
>DAOVUW010000063.1 GCA_030632385.1 Candidatus Nanohalarchaeota archaeon | reverse complement strand
ATCGCCACAATAATGACTATCATTTGAAGGAAGTTCCGATTGTTCTAATGATCTTATGGCTTCTTCTAAAGAATACATATCTAATTCTATTAAAGCAATTTTTTCTTTTGCGTCTAAATATTTTTTATTGCTGTAATCACTGTTTAATTCGCTTATGTCCAACTGCATGGTCTCCATAATTGTTATTAAAGCATCTTTTTCATCAGCTGAATTTAAATTGCTTAATCTTAAAGCCAATTCTTCTTTTTTATATATTATGTTGTTTATGCTATCACTCAGATTCGCAATTATTATTATGTTTAGGGTTGCTGTATTTGTTATATTATTTGAGATGATATCTATGGTTCCTGTTACAGTGTTTTCTTCATAAAAATTATCGAAATTAAAATACATGCTGCCTTCATCACCTGCATTTATAGTTTCAGGTATTGAAGAATCGATAAAATATTGATTTAATTCTTCTGAAACAGAAAAAGAGATATCATTCAGTGGAACATAGCAGGTGTTTTTAAGTTTTAATTCAATACTTGATGATTCATCAACAATGCATTCTATAGAATATTCTTCCTTGTCAAGTATTGCTGAATAAAAGATATTTGTTTTTATTTTGACAATTATTTTTTTTGAAATATCACCAGAAGTAAGGTAAATTTCTCCTTCAATCTCTTTTTTAGAAAAATCTGTTGGGTTTATATTAAAAGAGACTTCTCTCGAATCTGAAACCTTAAGTGAAAAGGAATTTAATGGAGATGAAACAATATTAGACAAATTAGAAGAGATATCAATATTAATGGAAGATATATCTACACCACCTATATTTGAAACTGTAATTTTTTTTGTGATTTTCTGTCCGTCAAATACTTCATCTATGAGTTGCGGCATTACTGCAAAAGCCATGGGCTCATTTTCATATATATAAACATGTTTTTCTTGCGTATGTGTGTTTTGATTTTCGTCTTTCATTGAAATAAATATTGTATAAGTGTTGCTAGTGAAGTTAAAGTATAAGGGAATGGAAAATACCCATGAATTATTTATTTTTTGTCCATTTTGTGTTTCATAGTATATTTTCTCCTGTGAACTTATTCTCAAATATACATCACTGCTTGCTTTTTCAATTCCTGTTTCTAAAAGTACAGCATTGACTTGCATGGTTTCTCCATTGTAATACATTTCTTTGTCTGTTTCAATGACTACAGATTTTGGTTCGACTACAAGAATGCTTTTGTTGAAATAATAAGTAAAATTGAGACTTTCAGAATAAGCCGTGGCTATCATATTGTAGATTCCTGTTTGATTTAAAAAATAACTCCCTGCATAATTTCTATTATTTTCTAAAATAATTGTTTCTTTGTTATTGTCCGGTTTTATGATTTCAACTGAAACAGAATTCGGAAATGTGTTATAATAAACATTAGAATCTATGTTTAATGCAAGTAATTCTTCTCTTAAATAGAAATTTTTTGATGCAATTAAGGAGAAGGAATAAGGTATGGCATAGTAAGGGAAGTGTTTCCCTCCCAGGAAAGTATTATTTGTTCCTTCAAATACAATATACCCTATTGGATAATCTGAACCAAAGGCAATTGAATTATCCGGCGAATAATAATATAAATCCAGTGGTTTTTGAAATATCCTTCTTTCAATAAGATTATCAGTATATAGATTATACAGACTGTAGCTAACCTGATAGCTTTCTATTTCATCTTCAGACATGTTTCTTCCCCCTAATGCAATTATTTCATAAGGATATAGTTTTATTGATTCACCTGGTTTGTTTTTAGCGACAAATTCATCATCTGCATAAGGGAACTCAAGCTGTCCTGTCATAATCCGGTGTGTTTTTTCTTCCAGATGCTGCAATTCGGGATTAAAAACATCTGTGCATTCAATATATACAGTCAGATTGCTGTTATTCTGCGCTTTTATTGAAACGCCATATAATTTTATTTTATTATTTGCATTGGGGTAAATAGCTTCCATTTCACTCAAACTGCCTTGATTGGATGTATGAGAGTAATTATATTCATAATAAAAATTATAATTTTTTGTCAGGTCGCAACTCTCTGTTGCAGCATCATTTATTCTTACAGAGGTAATTATTGCCACATCTTCGCCCTGAGTGACAAATTGCGGAAAAACATGAGTATTTGAAACTGCTGCAAAACATAAATTTGGAAGAGATAAAAAGGACAATATTAAAAATATCGATAAACTTATTAAATTTACAACTTTCATAATTTAATAAGTTAAATAAAAATATATAAGTATTTGTATTTACAAATTTGCTATGATTAAATCATTTTAAACTGAATTGTGATGAAGTGAACACCCTATGAGCAAAAAAATATTTTTTATTACATCCAACAATCATAAAGTACGTGAATTACAGGATGTAATGGCTTTAAGAAAAAAAGGCATGCAAATTGAGCAAATAAATGATGACATTGTTGAAATAAAATCATCTGATGTAAAAAAAATAGTGCTGCATAAAGCAAAGCAAAGTTATGAGAAATTTAAGATTTCTTTGTTTTGCGAAGATACAGGAATTTTCATAGAAGAGTTAAATGGTTTTCCCGGAACAAGTGCAAAATTTGTTTTTAAAAAAATAGGTCTTGAAGGTATATTGACATTGATGCGCGGAGCAAAAAGTAGAAAAGCCTACATGCAAACAGCAATATGCTATATTGATAAAGATGCAAAAGAGCATGTTTTTGATGGAATAATGAAATGCGCAATTGCCGAAGAAATAAAAGGAAATCTTGGTTTTGGATATGATCCAATATTGATTCCGGAATCTTTTGAAAAAACAATCGGGGAAGACAGCAGTAAACTCCCTGTAATTTCTGCAAGAGCAAAGGCATTTGAGAAATTTCTAGAACATATCTCTTTTTGAATATTTTTTGCAATTTATTTCTATTTTTCAACTTCTCCGTTCCGCTCCATTTCAACCCAGCTGCGTTCTTTTCCTTTCAGTCCTTGGCTCAGGCTTCACAAAGTATTCCACTTCGTTACAAAAAACATAATATATTTCTAATGTTATCAGATAATCAGTAATATCCCGTAAATCAATAAAATCAATCCAACAATTATTCCTGTCAGACTATATCCAGCAGACTGCTCTTTTAAATATGCGGGAAATTTAAATACGAGCCAGAATCCTATGGAGATATATATCAAGCCCCAGAGAATATCATGAACCGACTGAATTTTTTTCAAAAGCCAATAGCCTCCGCCAAAAAGCATAGCAGCAATCAAAATGCTGATGGATACTCCTTTATCTCCAATATTTCTATCAATGAAAAATAATAAATAAAATGCAAATGCAAAGAAAAATGCGATAAGCAACAAAAGCCATTCCATAGTATTTAATGATATTAATTATTTTATAGTTTTCTTTAATTAATACCATATGGATCATAAAAATATTCAAAAAAAGCTCCAAAGCACATACAATAATATTGCAGTTGATTTTAATGAAAAAAGGTCAAAGACATGGAGCCAGATAGAGAATTTTTTGGATAAAAACAGATTTATCGGCAACAAGGACATTGTAATGCTCGATATGTTTTGCGGGAGCGGAAGATTTTCTTTTTTTGATATAAATACAATAAGCATTGATTTTTCACTCAATATGCTAAAAGTGATAGAAAAAAAGAAAAAAAGCAAAGAAAACTCTCCACATCCTGTTCTTTGCGATTGCCTCAAATTGCCGTTTGCTGATGATAGTTTTGACTGCGCAATATGTGTTGCAGGGATACATCATTTTAAATTAGAAACAGAACGAAAGCAGGTAATAATGGAAATGAAACGGGTTTTGAAAAAAGGAGGAAAATTCATTATTTCAACATGGTCAAGGAATGCATTTGAAAAAGGCACGCCTAAGGATTATTTTTGCCAATGGGATAAAAAATATTTCAGATATTACTATCTTTTCGACCAAAAAGAATTTGAAGAATTAATCAAATCATGCGGTCTGAAAATAGATTGCGCTTTTGAAGGAGGCATCAAAAAGGCGAAAAACATCTGGGTTGAAGGAGAAATGGAATAAAATCTGTTGCTGGTGCATGAAAGAAATATATAAAAATATAAGTTGCCAATAATAAAGTATGGAAAATAAAATAAAAATTGGATTGATTGTATTCGGAATAATAATACTTATGGTGGCTTGTAGTTCTATGCTGGGATATCGACCAGAAGAATTCCAACAGGGTTTGATGATTGGTTTGATTTTTGGTATGGGTCTGGGTTTGTTATTCATGTATTACACTTCTCTCTATGAAAACAAAAAAACAAAGATTGCTTCAAAATTTGAAAAAAGTTATCTCATCTTATTTACAGTAATAGGAATTGGTTTTGGGTTGCAGTTGTCTCGCATACAGGAACTATATCAAATGCCAATATCTATATATAATTTAGGGCATATTCTTTTCTTTGTTGGTCTGACAGGCGTAATTATTCTTATGTGGAAAAGAGATAAATTACAAAATAAGTAGAATTTGCATATTCATTAATTCTGAGGATTTATTTCAGAAACATTGCTATTTATTTATCTGAGAATATTTTATTATCTTTGCTTTCTTTTCCCAACAGCATCATCCAGTGCTTGATTTACCAATTCATCTGCAAGGCAAATCATTTTATGTTCTCTTCTGACATGCGTATAATTTACTGATTTAAAAGCAGTTTCCAGTTCTTTTACTTCTTTAAATAATTTTTGAAGACCGGGATTTTTCACGCGATATTCTCCTAAAAGTTGTTTTATCATCAATTGGCTGTCTGAATAACAGTTAATATTTTCTCCTTTGTATTGCTTTGCCATTTTCAAAGCTTGTATCATAGCACTATATTCGGCTTGGTTATTTGTTCCTTTGCCAATATATTGACCTTTTTCATATAAAATTTT
>DAOVUW010000066.1 GCA_030632385.1 Candidatus Nanohalarchaeota archaeon | reverse complement strand
TTGCTGGAAGAGAACAAGAGAATTGTTTACTTCTCTTATCTCTTTTGATTCAATTGAACAAATGACAGAAGGATTAGGGGATTTTTGGGAAAAGCATGTTTTTACGCATAATGTTTCGCATTATTTGGGATTTTGACTATATAAATAATATGGTTAGACAGTATAACTTGAATAATAATATTGACGATATTTATCAAAGTTTTGGGAAATTAGTATTTTATTGGTTTATGATTATAGTTTTGATATATATTGCAAATATTTTAACAAAAGATCAATTTCTTATTTCAAATAATTCCAGTTGGTTTGTATCATTCGTTATTGTAACATTTTTTGAATTTTGTAAAAAGAAAGAATAAAAATTATTTTTCGTAGTCAATACAGAATTTCATAATTCAAACTGATTTATTTTCATATCTGCATCAAATTAATCTAAACTCCCATTATAGCAAAACTAACGCCCAGCAACAACAAATTATACAATCCGATTACCAACACGCTTTTCTTTACTTTTCCAAAACCACCATAATAACTGCTTAATATCCACAAATACCCCAATACTAATCCAGCAATATTCAGAACTTTAAATATTATCAATCCTGAAACATAAGCCGGAGCAATTAAACTAACTATTGTATTAGAAAACAATAAGGTTCCGCCTATTCCTACAACAACAACAGGCGTATAAAGTAAAAATGCTTTTTTCAATTCATTTCCAGCTTCTTCAAGATTTCCGTCTCCCTGTAATTGGGCTATTTTGGGAAACAGCACTTGCGAAAAAGCAATCGGAATCAATAAAAGCCCTGAATAAAAAGTCCATGCAAATCCATAATACCCGATCAACACAGGAGCAAAAAACAATGACAAAACAGGGATTATCGCTATATTTGACATAGTCAGTGCATACATTCCCCACATTGGAAAACTATATTTCTTTAATATGGGCTTTATATCAAATCCATCAACTTTCTTTAATAATCCCTTATCAAACATAAATTTGAAATTAATCAGATTGCCGATGAGATACCCAAGACCCCATCCAATTATTGCCCAATAGATGCCATAATAATAACCCAAAAAAACTGTCGCAATTCCTGTGCTTGCTGTAGTCATAAAATTAGAGGCACTTAAGAGTTTGAATTTCTGGAAACCCATAACAACAGATTTTGAAAGATCAAAAACAACAAATATAGATAAAATCACTCCTGGAAAAACAAGATATTCTAAGGAAGAATTTTTTAAAAACACAGATGCAATTTGATTCCTGAATAAATAAGCCAATCCACCAACAATAAAAGAGACGGAAAATTTAAGATAGAGAAAAAATCTTATAATACAATTGATTTTTTGCTTTTGCTTTTTAGCCAAAAATTCTGCAATATACTTAGTAAGTGTATGATATGCTCCGAAGTCGATAAGCATAGCGATAAAAACAAACAACCCGATAACTGTTTTATACATCCCGAAATCTGCAGGACCAAAAAGACGCGATAAAATGATATTTGAAACGAACATAAACAATGCTCCTAAAATAGATGCTCCAAAAACCATTCCTGAATTTATCAAAAACTCGTTTTTAAGCATAGCTTTTATTCTTGCTTTCATTATTTATTTAGTAATTGCAGAATTATAAATGTTTTGTATTGTATATTCTTGTATTGTTTGAATTATAAAATCAGGCAAGATTTTCTTAAATTCAGCGGATAATAATATAATCTTATGTTATATTATTAATAATATGAGTTCAGAAAAAACACCAGATTACTCATTTAAGACAGAAATATTTAGAAAATCAATTCATCTAAATGCATTGTTTATCATACTAATATATGAATTTTACGGAAAACAAATTATTCTTTACTTTCTTATAATTTTCCTTGCTGCAAGTCTTGGATTGGAATATCTGCGACTTGAACATGGAATGAAAATACCTTTTAACAGTACGCTAAGATATAAAGAAAAAAAAGTAATTGGCGGCTATGTTTTTTTCCAAATAGGTGCAATTCTTGCAATTTCTGTTTTTTCAAAAGAAATTGCAATACTTTCAATATTGATGGCAACTTTTGGAGATATTTCTGCTGCTCTTTTTGGCAGGGCATATGGGAAACATTTCATAACTGGTTTAAAAAATAAAGCCATTGAAGGCGTAACTGCTGAGTTTATTGTAGACCTATTAGTAGGATTTTCGTATCTATATTTATTCGTCAATATTAATCCATTATGGCTTTTTGTTTTGGTCACAATGGCTGTTGTGGCAACTGCAACAGAAACACTCAGCGGAAAGATAGACGATAATTTAATAGTGCCTATATATGCCGGCATCGTAGGCGAATTTCTTGTTTTAATTTTATTGCTGTGATTAAAATTAAAAATACACAAACGCAAAATTATTAATACTTGCCTCTCATATTATGATATGAAAAAACCAGTGATTGGAATAATCGGAGGAACACATGGACTTGGAAATTGGTTTAAGGCTTTTTTTGAAAATAATAAGTATTCTGTCTTAATATCTGGAAGAAAAACAAAATTGACGAATATTGAATTAACAAAAAAATCAGATGTTGTGATTGTTTCGGTTCCAATCAGAGAGACAAGCCAAGTAATAAAAGAGATTCTTCCTTTTTTGAAAAATAATTCATTGTTGATGGATTTTACTTCAATTAAAAAAGAACCATTAGATGAAATGAAAAAAGCAAAAAAAACCATAGGGGTAGTTGGTTTGCATCCATTATTTGGTCCTTTGGTTACAAATATTTCTAATCAGTATATTGCTGTATGCATGAAAAGAGAAAATAAATTATGGAAAGAAATGAAAAAGCTTCTTGAAAAAGAAGGAGCTAATCTTGTAAATATGACTGCAAATGAACACGACAAGCAGATGGCGATAATGCAGGCACTTCTTCATTTTGTTAATTTGAGTTATGTAAAAACACTTTGCGAAAAAAAAATAACTCCTGAGGGAAATTTTTCCACGCCGGTCTTCCAGCTCCAGACAATGATTTTTGGCAGAATTTTAGGACAAAACCCATCCCTTTATGCAAATATACAGATGAAAAACTCTGAATTTAAAGATATCTTGACGACTTATGCAAAAATCGTAAATGATGAAAAAAAGATAATAGAAAAAAAAGACGAGAAAACATTTGTTAAAAATTTCAATAAACTAAAAATACAACTGGATTCTTTCATCAAAGCATCTGAAATAAAGACAACTTCTATTTTAGAACAGCAAAAAAAGACAAACATAAACATCAGTTTTTCGGGGGAAAATCCAAAAGAAATAAAAAAAATTAGCTATTTGGGTCCAAAAGGAACGCATACTCATACAGCAGCATCTTTTTTGTTTCCCGGCAAATCATTGATTCCGTCAAATGCAATCTCTTCAATTTTTGAAAAAATAACAAATAATGAAGTAGATGTAGGTCTTGTTCCTGCAGAAAATTCTACAGAAGGAATTGTATGCGAAACATATGACAATCTCGTATATTCAGATGTTTTTGTAAATATGTCATTTAAGCAACTCATTCACCACAATCTTCTTTCGCGGACGAAAGACATCAATTCAATAAAAGTTGTTGTTTCTCATCCACAGGCTGTGGCCCAGACAAGAGAATGGATGAAAGAAAATCTCCCTGGTGCACAGATATTGTTCGGAGCAAGCACAACAAAAGTAATTGACCAATATAAGGATGATACTGTTGGGTTTATCGGAAGCATTATGGCTGCAAAAGAATATAATCTGAATATCTTAAAGAAAAACATTGAAGATTTGAAAGGAAACACAACAGAATTTTATCTGATTTCAAAGAACAAAAAACTCGATGATTTATACAAACCCAAGAAAACAATAATGGTCGTGACAGCATATAATAAAATGGGCGTTCTAAAAGACATCTTATGCGTATTTTTCAGGCACTCTATAAATCTGACGAAATTGTTTTCAAGACCAGGCAGAACAAAACAATGGGATTATTATTTTTTTATTGAAGCAGAAGTAAACAAAAAAGATCCTGTGTTGGGCAAAGCCATAGATGAATTGAAAGAATATTGTCCTTTAGTAAAAGTGCTGGGCGGGACAGAGTGATAGTTTTTTTGTATTCGTCAAAAATTCTCTTAATCCCATATGTTGGTCAGTATATTACTCAAAACAAATTCATCAAATTTAAAAAGTTGAAAAAGCACAATTCATATATGCATAAACCAAATAAAATACTCGCACTTTTGTCATCAATATTTTTAGCAATATCCGTATTAATAGCATTTTCTATTAGATGTTGGCTTGCCAATTGCCCTGGATGTTCTTACTGTAAAATTTTTTACACAAGAATTGGAGAATATTCTTCGAATTATTATTCTGTAGTAACTATCAATAGTATTTTTGATAAAGTGGCAATAATTTTAACAATCATAAGCATAATATATCTTTTATATGCTTCCGCATATTGGATTTATTATAAACTTAGGAAATGAATCTGTTTTTGTGTTATCTGCCTTACTTGTAGGGGTCTATGTAACCAACAGCAAAGGTTGTCCAATAATTAGATATTTTCTAAAATACAGGGCTTATTTTCTAATATAAAATTTATTTGACCATTATATATA
>DAOVUW010000059.1 GCA_030632385.1 Candidatus Nanohalarchaeota archaeon | reverse complement strand
CCTCAGTTCATTGAAATTCTTATTCCCGCTTCTGTATTCTCCAAGCCATTCTTTTGCAAATTCTCCTGATTCGATTCTATCCAGTGCTTTTTCCATTTCCTGCTTTGCCTCTTCTGTAATTATTTTTGGACCAACTGTTCTGCCGCCGTATTCTGCTGTGTTTGACACAACATTCCACATATGCTGCATTCCTCCTTCATATAGAAGATCAACAATAAGCTTCACTTCATGCATGCATTCAAAATATGCCATCTGCGGAGGATATCCTCTTTTTACAAGCGTCTCAAATCCTGCTTTAATCAATTCTGTCATTCCGCCGCAAAGCACGCACTGTTCTCCGAACAAATCAGAATATGTCTCTTGATTGAATGTGCATTCAAAAACGCCTGCTCTTGTAAAACCCATTGCTTTTGCCATTTCAAGAGCAATATTCTTTGCATTGCCGGTGTAATCATTTTCAACTGCAACCAATCCGGGCACACCAAATCCTTCAAGATATCTCTTTCTTTCTTCGGTTCCCGGAGATTTTGGAGCGACCATAATTACATCAACATTCTCTGACGGAGTTATCTGCTTGTAGCTTACATTGAACCCATGCGAAAAACTTAATGCTTTGCCTTCGGTTATGTATTCTTTAATCTGCTCATCATAAATCTGTTTTTGTATTTCATCAGGCAATAAAATATGAATAATATCTGCCTCTTTTGCAGCATCGCTGATTTGCTCAACTCTCATTCCATCATCTTTTGCTTTTTGCCATGATGCACCGTCTTTTCTCAAACCCACAATCACATTTAATCCTGAATCTTTCATGCAATTTGCCTGTGCCTTTCCCTGTGCACCGTAACCAATTACTGCAATTGTTTTGTCTTTTAAAACTGATGTCTCAACATCTTCATCGTGGTATATTTTTGTCTCCATTATTTTCACCGTTATTATCATTATCTATATTCTTTATAGCAATAGTTCCTGTCCTTGCAATCTTTACAAGCCCATAATCGGATAAAACCTCAATAAAATTTTTTATTTTGTTGGGTTCTTCTGTTATCTCGATAATTATTTTTTTCTTTCCGATTTCAAGTATCTTTGCCTTGAATAAATTTACATAATTTATTATCTCGTCCCTTTCTTTTTGGTTTTTTATATCCAACTTAACCAAACACAATTCTCTTGATATTGTATTTTCGCTCAAATCAGAAACGCCGACAACATCTATTGATTTGGTCAATTGCTTTTCCAACTGGTATATTGTTTTTTCATCGCAATTCAGTGATATCATTACCCTCGAAAAGCCTTTTTTTTCAGTTGAGCCGACAGCGATTGTGTCTATGTTAAAGCCCCTTCTCAAAAACAATCCGCTTAATTTTGACAAAACGCCCGGTTCGTCTACGACTAAAATTGATATTATGTAAGTTTTCATAAGATATATTTGAATTATAAATTTTTAAATTAATGGTTATCCTAAATCGTTACAATTAAATTCTCTTTGCGGATTTTTTCAGTAATGTCGGCATAAAACTCTTAATTTGCTTTTGTCTCTGATTTATATGTTTAGAATAGCTAAATGTTCGATGATGGTTATTTCAAAAATCATTTATTTTTCTTCTCTAATTTTTTCTTATTTTCCTTTAAATCCAGATAATTATCTTTAGAAACTACATTTATTCCGAAACTTTTTTCTGCATCAATTCTCGCTCTTCCTGCGACTTTTCCGCCTTGTATTGCCGCATCTTTGTTTTGGATAAACCCTTGAGCATCTTTTTTTCGCGTTGCCTCTGTTGACAATTTCTCGCCCAGCATTGAAAAAATAAGTTCTAAATCTGTCATGTGATCTCTTAAATTCTGGTTCTTGAATTTTGGGTCAAGTCCTTTAATTTGTTTGTGCGTTTTAATAGGAACTCCGAAAGTGGCTTTGGAAATTTCATTTGTCAGGATTGCATAATCTCTTTTTTCTTCTATTCCCCTATTTTTCCATTCTTCTGTCAATTCCTGCCTTATTGCAATTCCCCTTAATCTTTTGTCAATCCAGTCCTTTGGATAACCTTTTAATTCATAGTATTCTTTTGCCCTGTCCTGTGCAAGTTCAGGGTTTTGGATTTCCTGTATTCTTTCATAGCCAACTTTTGCCAGCCATTGCTTGAATGGTTCTGCTTTTTTAGATGGAATTGATTGGATTATTCTGAAAAGGGATTCTGTGTTTGCGCAGTCTGTTTCCCTTAATTTTCCATCAGGAGCTTTAAGTTTCAAGTGTACGATTTTATCGTACGGTTCAAATCCTTCTTCTTTGAGTTTTATTTTTAGGTCAGACCAGTATCTTTTAGGGATTGAACTGTCTGTTAAAACCGCTACAATGTCTATGACTGAAAAATACCATTTGTCATTATTCCAGATTCGTCTTATTTTCTGGTCTTCAAAAATTGCTATTGAGTTAGTTTTGTTCATGTTTTCCATATTATGATTTTATTATTTTCTTTTTACATCTTATTACAAATCCAATAATTTTTCAATTTTTTTTTTCAATTTTTCACAGTCTTTTTTAGTATCATCTATCCATTTATTTACTTTTTCAAACCTTTTTTCATCTTTATTTCTAAATAGATTTTCCCATTCTTTTTCTTTTATCAATCCATCAATTAATTTATCATAACGAAAGTCGTAATCTCGCCAATACATACGGTATACAAAATAATTGGCAAATTCACATAAATCGGATAATTCCTCTTTTTTCCCATCTTTTTTTAATTTTTCAAGACCAGAAATAGAAGGTAAATCTAACTTTAAATCTGTTGATGCAATAACTAAAAAATAATATTTCATAAAATACTCATCATTTTCGCAATGTTTGTCAAAATAGTATGTCTTTATCCAATTAAAGGGGGGTGTACAAATATGCTCTCTCATTCCGCCATATAAAATTAAATTCGTCAGCCAAAAAACATCAAAACAAATTATGCCTTCTTTATTATATAAATCATCATCAGCATTTAGATTTGCGGGATGCCACAATTCTTTTATATATTTAACAGAATCTATTTTGTCTTTTTCTTTATACAATATATAAGCGCCAATTGCAAAAAAACATTTGCATATCTTTGATACAACAACCAATTGATGAATATCATCATGAAGAACATCTTCTATATAAGGAATTTCTATTTTTTTAATATTTTCTTTTTTTAATTTTTTTATTGTTTCTAAAAATTCTTTAGAAAACATGTTATTTCCATCTTTATCCCATCTACCAAACGTTTTATCGAAATAACATTTTATTAAATATTCAATATATTTTTTATTTTCTTCATTATCTTTAATAGAATACAAAACATTGTCTGTTATTTCATCTCGTAAATCAACTGGATTTTTATAAAAGCGAGAAATATAATCTATTTCTTTTTCATATAATTCATAATCGTCGTAATCAATAATTAATTTTGTTATTTTAAACAAATCAGTCATTAACTTATGTGTACTACCTTCCCAATATCTGTCTTTATCATCATAATATGTTTTTAAAATAGAAATTAATATTTTTATTAAATCAAATCTTGATTCATCTTTTTCTTTTATCGCAACCTTACAAAAATTATAATAACTTGAAAGAACATCTGTTAATGGATATATTGGGTCTGTTTTAAGAGAATGGTTTTTATCCCTGCACCAACAAGGAATATCGCTCAAATATTCTATTATGGTGTATGTGTCCTTTTTATTTAAAATAGACTCTTTATAGATACGATAATATTGGTCTAAAACCAAACTCAAAATTATATTTTTCTCATCCTTAATATATTCATATTCTAAAATTTCATTAAGCGTATTTATATATTTTTCAACAGTACTCTCTTCTCTCAATCTAATAGCTTTTATGGCGACATCCCCTAAAGAAGCAATTTTCAAATGTAATTCTTTCTCGTTTTTTTGTTCAACATATTTTTTGCAATCTTTTTTGAGTTCATCTGAAAGTTTTATTGGATTAATTATTTTCAAAATCCAAAAGAAATAATCCACAAATCTGGATATACTCAACATAAAACAACCCAACAACAAAATCAATAAACTAAGGTTCGTTACATCTGTTAAGAAATTGTAAGTATATAAAAAAGATACGGCTATTAAAACCGTAGCCAAACATGTAAATAATAAGTTTTTCATTCTTTCATCCTTACTGTAATACTCCAAAATACTTGGCGTATATTTTTCAGAAATTATTTGAATATTAAATAAAGAGACAGAAAAAACTATTGCTAAAAGTCCTGCCAATATTGTAGATATTGTTATCGAAATATCTCTAATTTGTTCATCTAAGTAAAATAAATTAGAACTAAACTTCAAACAATTTGAAATATTTGTTGAAATGTCTGTTAAAAAATAATTGATGCCCTTAAATGAAGAAATATTTAGGGGAAAATCAAATAATGCATAAAAAATAATAAGTACTGTAATAATAAAGAGAATTGCAGATGATATTTTGAATTTGTTTTTTTCTACAAACGACTTAAAATTCTTTATCTTCACAGACTCAATTTTCATAACATTATATGGTCAATTACTTTATTAATATTCTTCAAAAACACTATATCCGCCAATATCCATACAGCCCCCAAACGCATCTTTAAGAGTTCCTCCGGGAGGAAGCATCGGAAGTATATTTGACTCCGGCTCAATTGCAATATTTACAACAGTAGTCTCATCATTTCCAATTGCCTCTTTTAGAGCATCTTTTATTTCAGACGGTCTTTCAACAAAAATTCCATTTAATCCATAAGCATCTGCTAGTTTCACAAAATCCGTAGTATTGCCAAGATTTACCTGGGAATATCTTTTGTCATAGAATAATTCCAGCCATTGTCTTACCATTCCAAGATAATTGTTGTTAAAAATAATCGGAGTCACATTTATGTTTTCTTCTTTGCATGTTGCGAGTTCCTGGGAGTTCATAATAAACGAGCCGTCCCCATCTATGTCTATAACTTTTGAATCAGGTTTTGCTGTTTTTGCTCCCATTGCCGCAGGCAGACCAAAACCCATTGTTCCAAAACCTCCGCTGGTTATGAATGTTCGGGGGTGTTTTCTTTCCAGAAAATGAGCGGCAAACATCTGATGCTGTCCAACTCCGGTCGTGACAATATCTGTATCTTTTATTGTGTTGTTTATCTCCTTTATTATTCTTCTGGGGTCTATTGGTTTTTTGTCTATATTCATATCGCACTGGCAGATTTTCCTGACTTTTTTCATTTTTTTCGACCATTCTGTCTGCTTTGGAGATTTGATTTTTATTTTTAAGACAGATAAAATATCATCTAAAACATATTTTATATCGCCTATGAT
>DAOVUW010000069.1 GCA_030632385.1 Candidatus Nanohalarchaeota archaeon | reverse complement strand
TTTGTTGTTTAAAGTGATTTTTGAAGTTGCTTTTTGGTTGGAATGGATGATTTGGAAATGCGGATGCAAAGATAGGATATAATTAAAGATTAAATGATGTATTTATGTTTGGAGATTGGGATTGATTCGGAGATACTCTTAGAATACAAAATTTTTAAGAAAGAAGATATTCTTAAACTTTCCAAAGAGCTATTTGCTGACTACAAGAAAGACAAATCAGATGAGTCTTATTTTAGAATTATTCTTAATTGCGATTATGATAATTCCACATATGAAATTAATAATTCTGATTTTGGTTCCAAAGAAGAACTATTAGATATTAAAAAAATCAATAATATAAAAATTGAATTTGATGATTATAAAAAAAAGAACCATGTTTCTATTAACTTACGAGAGGGAGATAAAGATTATTCATATATGGAGATTAATGGTTCAGATGAAAAATGGATTGATCATAAATACCAAAAAATCAATGATATCATTGGTTCTGTAGAACCTCAAAGCAATCTATTTTTGAAGTATGAAAAAATAATTTATCATTTTTCTTCTATCAATATTGGTTTTTTATTTTGGGAAATTTATGCATGGTTATATTACTATTTTGGAGGTAAGCCATATTCGACCACACCAGCAAGTGGTCTTACGCTTCAAATGACAATAGAAAAAATTCCTATTCTTGGGTATCTATATGTTTTATTATTCTCTTGGATGGTAGGATGTTTCATTCTTCTCGCTTTTTGGGACAAAATAAAGAAACTCTGGCTTTCAATAGAATTTAATTTTGGTCCAGAACATTTAAAAATTCAAAAAAATAGACGTAAATTTTTAGGGCTTTTAATCACATTAATTATACTTCCTTTGTTATTGAATATTTTATTTTTAGTTTTTGGTTAAGTACATACGGTCTTATTTTATCTTTCTCCAATATCATTGATAATTTGGGCTATTTATTTTTCACAAAAACCGTTCTTTTTTCCCTCCATCAAAAAGAATTGTTATAAATCAATCAACATTTCAGTAAAACAACAAAACAATCAAATGACATAAAAATCCAAATCTATAAATATATAATGTCTAATTATTGTTATGGCAAATTATCATTTCAATCCAAAAAAAAATGAAGTTGATTCTAAAAAGTACGGGAAAAATATATCCAACACATTAAACTCTTTTTCGAAAAATAAACTAAAAATTACAGCAGGAGTATTGCTTTTTCTGTTTTTTATTGTTGCAGGGGATGATATTACCGGCGCTTTTATTTATAATAATGCTGACTACGACGCACTTTCAAAAAATCCTGATTTTCCACAATTATCAAAACAAGAGGCTAATTTGAAATTATATCTATGCGAAGACGATAAATCTATATTGTCTTCTGCTTTGAGTATTTCCAAAACAGATATTTCTGATCTGCAAAATACATACAACATTTGCAATACAGAAAAAGAGCAAATCAATGCAAATCTACAACTTTCCAATGAAAAATACCGGGATTATGAAAATAATTACAATTCATGCCAATCAGAAACAAATACCCTCCAGTCAAATCTTGATTCATGCAATTCTGATAAGTCTGTCAAAGACTCCCATCTGACAACCTGTAATAATCTGCTCAGAGAAAAAGACATAAAATACTCAGATTATGAATCTGAAAGAGAAGAGATTATACAGAATTACGCAAACAGTGTCTGTTGCACTTTGAAGCAAATAAGCAATCCTTCATTGAAATATTATAATCTTGAAAATAATAAAATTGTCTGTTCTGAAACAGGAGGAAAAACATTTGATTGCTGATTTTAATATAACTAAATCATTCTTTATTGTGTATAAACTCCCATATTGTGTATGGGTTTAGACACAATAAAAAATTATCAATATTAAAAGAATATAAATTACATGCTGTCAGCATTCGTGCCGTCTTTTATATATATTGTGCGCTCTGCATAATTTGCCAGTACTTTATCATGAGTCACCAGAACAATAGTCTTGCCGTTTTTATGCAAATTTTCCAGTATTTCCATAATCTCTTTTCCTCTTTTAGAGTCGAGATTTCCTGTTGGCTCATCTGCAACAATGATATCCGGGTTATTTGCAAGAGCTCTAGCAATTGCGACTCTTTGCTTTTCGCCTCCGCTAATCTCTGTCGGATAGTGGTTCAACCTGTGGCTCAAATCCATTTCCCCGAGTATTCTTTTTGCCCGTTTTTTTCTTTCAGACAGAGAAACATTGTAAAACATCATAGGAAGCATGACATTGTTTAGAATTGTAAGGCTGTTTATGATATTAAATTGCTGAAATACAAAACCGATTTTTTTCCCCCTGATTGAAGACAACTGACTTCGCGTGAATTTATTTATGTCTTTTTCATCCAGATAAATATGTCCTTTTGTCGGTTTATCCAGGCACCCAATCAGATGAACGCATGTTGATTTTCCGCTGCCCGAAGGTCCCATTACAGCAACAAATTCTCCTCTTCTGATAGTTACATTCAGTCCTCTTAGTGCTTCTACTTTAACTTTTCCAACAGTATATATCTTCCAGACATCATTTAGTTCTATTAAATATTTTTCCATTTCTTTACCGTAACTATTCAGCGTTTTTGTTTTTCTTTATGATATTTATCATTTTTACAAGCGGATTTTTTTCATAAAATATATCTGATGCTTTTCTTATATGTATGCACAGATTGCTTATAATCATTTCTTTCCCATAACATGAGAAAAATTTCCTGAAATGCGGAACCAGCGATACACTATAAACAATTAATGAATCATTATTTATATAAGCTGTTATTTCCAGAATTTCCACATTCAGCATCTGTTTTATCTTATACACAATATTTTTTTGTTCATTTAAGAGCTCATACTTTTCTCCATCCTGCTCTGCAAAAAAAGAAGTCCCTATAGAAAGGACATTTACTTTTTTCATATCTTTTAATTCCTGGATAATTATTGGTTGCTCTAGTTTTTCAAAAGCATCTATTATTGTATTAATGCTTTCTGCATTGTTTATAACAATTTCAGAACCGATTTTTGGTCTTATAACGACCGGCAGTCTCATTTCTTCTTCCTTTAATCTTTGCTTGAGTGTTTCAGCATTTGTTGCATAATATGTCTTCATTATAGGGATATTGGAAATGTTTAATGTAAAAAAGAGCAAAAACAAATCATTGCACAGCGTTATGGCATCGCTTGGAAAACACACGAATTTTTTCTTCATCTCGAAAATAGATGTTAGACTTGTTGTAAAATCCAGTGTTTTTTTTCTGGGCAATGCAAACAATACATCAAAATTGAGCAATTCTTTATTTTTTGAAAATAGATTGATGCTTTCTTTTTCAAGATTTACATTGATATTTTTCCAGGATGTATAATAGACTTTTTCAAAATAAGATTTTGATGCCTCTAAAAAGTCAACTATCGTCTCTGTTGGTTTTTCTCTCCCTATTATGAGGAGTTTCATATAATTCCTCTTTTATTTTGTTAATTCGACATCCTGTGGAAGTACAAAAATTATATTTTCATCGATTCCAATAATATCTCCGCCAATCGCATACACTGTTTTTTTGAGCTTGTCTATGGATCTTTGAAGTTCATCAACATCTTTTGTTTTCAAATCTTTTATTTTCAGCACTACAATGTTGCCCATTCTTATAATCGATTGTATTCTGGCACAATCATCATAAGATTGAATTTCTTCAACTCTTAGTTCAATTTTTGAGTTTCCTTCTTTTAAAACAGTTTCTTCAACTTCTATATATTCATCTATCTCCCCTATATTATTCGATTTCTTTCTTGCTAAAAGACTTCTTATCATATTATCCCCTCTTTCTTTGTGTTGTGTTGTATTGTGTTATAGTTAAATATTGTATATGTTTTTAAATATTTCTCTTATTTGTTCTTATGAAATGTATTAGTTGCGGGAAAAATCTAAGCAATAGAGATTATTATTCTGCTTTTCCATGTCCGTCATGCGGGAAAACAGAAATAATAAGATGTGGACAATGCAAAAAAAGGGCTGTTTTATATACCTGTGATGAATGCAAATTTGTCGGACCATAAAAAAAATTATGAAAGACTGCTTGTTCTGCAAAATAGCAAAAAAAGAGATTCCGGCGAATATTATTTATGAAGACGATAATTTTATTTCATTTCTTGATATCAATCCAAAAGCATTTTCTCATTGTCTTGTAGTTCCAAAAGAGCATTTTGAAGACATTTACAGTTATGAAGAAAAAGAAGGCAAGAGTGTAATAGATGCAATAAGAAAAGTTTCTTTGAT
>DAOVUW010000004.1 GCA_030632385.1 Candidatus Nanohalarchaeota archaeon | reverse complement strand
TTTTTATTTCCTGCATATCGGTTTCTACAACAAGATTTAAAGGCTTTGCTAGGTGAGCACTGCTTTCGAAAAGAACCATTCCAAAACGGTCATCATCTAGAAGATGAGCGAGAAGAGATGAAACAGATTCTGATGCAATCTGCATCTTGCTTATATGATAATCTACTTCGTCTTCTTCTGTAGGTTTAGAGTTTTGACCAAACTGGTCGTAATAATATCTGTTAAATGGAGAACCCATCGAACCTGAAATATCCAGCACAACAACTAGATTCAGTTTTTTTCTTTCAAAATCGCTTTCTTTTATGCCTGAATTCAAGCCAACAGAAAGATAGTAGTCATCTTTTTTAGAAAAAGAATCTTTTGAAATAGCATAGCTGTAAGACGGGCAAAACAGATCATTGCATTCTTCTGTTTGACCGGTGTTAAAATAATAGTCATAAAATAGTCCTTCATATGTTATATCTGAAGAAATAGGCAGGTAATTATTTTCTATATTTTCCCGAAAATTATTGATGTCTTTTGCCCCTCCTGTGGAAAAACCAATACTTTCTTTAGATAATGATAACGGTGCATTGATTGATGATGAAATTCCGGCACTTGTACCAAAACTCTTTGTTCCCGCAAAGTTTGATGATTCTCTAAAATCATCTTTACCATTATATATCCAGTCGTCAATTTTTTCTCCGATATATTTAGATACTGGAGGGGAACCGGTTTGAGCTATTATTGAATGAATCAAACCGACAAAAAGTACAATTAATATTAGTACAAAAAGAAGTTTTTTATTTTGATTTTCCATGACTATATTTTGAAAGAAAAACATATATACTTGCGCATTCATAAAGGGGAAAAATTGTCAAACTTATTTAAAAATTCCCTGAACTTATTTTTATGAGATTTTCTTTATTCAGAAAAAAAGAACAAATTATTAAATCCAAAGAAGAGACAGAAAAAGAAATGATTAAAAACGCCTTATTGAATGTGAGAAAAATAGATGTAAAAACAAAAAATCATGTAGATTCTCTTTTTTGCGGAGCATATCATTCTATCTTTAATAGCTCAAACTGTTTAGAATATATACAAAAACTAATTTTGAGATTCGTCAAATTCTTTCCATCTATTTAACTGCTCTTCTACAAATTCTTCTTTATTTTTTTCAATAATAATTTGTGTCTTATAATTAGCATATTTTTCTTCTATTGGTATCTTCTTGCTGAAAGGACTAATTATTGTTACTTCAAGACTTGTGATAAAAATTTTATTACCATTCTTAAAAGTGAATTCTTTGCCATGAAATGGTATCGTCCAACCTGTTTCAACATCTGTAGAAAATGGATTGGCTTTCTTATCGACAAAATCCGAATAATCAGTGATTATTTTTGTTTGCTTTTCAAAGAAAGATACCACTTTTTGCGGATCATTATCGGTAAAGTAAACGACACAAAATTCATGCTCCTCTTCGTAGAAATTAAAATCAGTACTTTCAATTGAATATTCAGCATTTGGATAAATTGATATACCATAATTCTGGAGAGCTTGATTTGCTGAACTCTCTTGCTTTTTTAGATCCATAGTATTATTAATACAACCACTGGCAAGAACTAGTAAAATTATCAATCCTACTAAAATTAAGTATTTTTTTATTTTCATAAATAAATATTTAAGTTATATTTATAAAATTTTAAGAAAAGATTATATGTCTTAAATTTCGCCAAACAATAGGTATTATGACTAAAGTAAAGATATCCTGCCAATATGAGATACATCATAACTTTAACATTTTATTTATTGGTCTATTCTAAAAAATAATGATTTCTAACGACTTTTCTGGCAGAGGTTACTTATCTATCAAAGCAGAAAAAGAAAGAAGTTTTTTATTTGAATTATTCATAACTATTTTTTGAAAGAAAAACATATATACTTGTGCATTCATAAAGAATGGAAATTGTCAAACTTATTTAAAAATTCACTGAACATATTTTTATGAGATTTTCTTTATTCAGAAAAAAAGAACAAATTATAAAATCCAAAGAAGAGACAGAAAAAGAAATGATTAAAAACGCCTTATTGAATGTGAAAAAAATCGACATCAAAACAAAAAATCTTGTAGATTCTCTTTTTTGCGGAGCATATCATTCTATTTTCAAAGGAAGAGGAATAGAATTCAGCGAAGTCAGGCAATACTCTCCCGGAGACGATGTAAGGGCTATTGACTGGAATGTAACTGCGCGAATGAATGATGTCTATATTAAAGAATTTACCGAAGAAAGAGAATTGAATGTAATGATTGTTTTTGATGTTTCTGCAAGCACAAATTTCGGTTCGGGTCGTGACATAAAAAGAAACATTGCCGCCGAGCTTATTGCAGGCATTGTATTTTCTGCTGTAAAAAACAACGACAGAGTTGCATTAACACTTGCAACAGACAAAATTGAGAAATATGTAAAATTCGGAAAATCCAAAAAACACGCAATGAGAATTTTAAGGGATTTAATCTTATTTAAGCCAACGAGTGAATCAACTAATCTCGAGCCGGTCATAAAGTCATTGTGCTCTATGTTAAAGCAAAAAAGCATAATATTTATTGTTTCTGACTTTATTGGAGAATTAGATGAATTGAAAATCCCTTTGAAAATACTGGGGGCAAAACATGATGTAATTGGTGTTGTAATAGGAGATGAAAGAGAAAAAATATTCGAAGATTACGGCATTGCAGTTTTTGAAGATTATGAAACAGGAGAGCAGATTACAATAGATACAAGAGATAAAAATTTTAGAAAAAATTACGAAAAAATAACAAAAGAGCATCAAAACAAATTAAATGATATCTTTAAAAAAAATAAATCAGGATTAATATTAATTAACACAGACGAAAACTGGCAGACTTCAATGATGAAGTTCTTTAAAAATAGAGAGAAAAGAAGAAAATGGATTTGAGATTTATACATCAAAACTGGCTTTTTGTGGCAATTCTAGTTTTAATTTTAGGATATATATTATATCGATATATTGAAAAAAACAAAAAGAAAACTGCAATCAAATTCAGTAGTATTTATTTTTTGAAAAAAGCAGCAGGAACCAAGCATATCAAAAAAATGAAAAGAAGGTATGATTTGATTTTCTTTATGGAAATATTTGTCGTAGTGCTTTTGCTGATTTCTCTTGCTGATCCTCACTTGCCGTTGAAACAAACAAAAAAAGGGATTAATCTTGTTCTTGTAATGGATACATCAGGAAGCATGAACGCACAGGATTATAAACCCAATCGACTTGAATCTGCGAAAAAAGCAGGGTCAATATTGCTTGAACATTTAAAGGAGGAAGATAATGTTGGAATTGTATCTTTTTCTTCAGGCACAAGAACAGTGTGCTATCTGACTCCTCTAAAAAGCAAACTGACTGAAAAAATAAATTCAATAAGTACATCAGAAGGACAAACAGCAATTGGTGATGGTCTTGCATTAGGAATAGAAATGGTTTCAAGCATCCCAAATAAAAAAAGAGTTGTGGTGTTGATGAGTGATGGCGTAAGTAATACAGGTATTTTTTCGCCAAAAGACGCAGTTGCTTTAGCAAAAAAATACAATGTGCAAGTCTATGCAATTGGTCTTGGATCGGATGAACCTGTTATTCTTGGATATGACTGGTTCGGAAGACCGCAATATGCAGATTTGGATGAAACTACACTTCTCTACATTGCAGAACAGACAGGAGGAACATACTATAAATCTGTGGACGGCAAAACACTCAATGACATATATGAAAATCTCCCAGAAAATATAGAACGGGAAAAAGAAGATGTATCGGTAAAGAATTGGGCGATAGGTCTTGCAATCCTGCTTTTAATTATTGTCTTATATGCTCGCTATGGAAAGAAGAGGATTTTGGTTTAAGTTAATGATGTGTATAAAAAAACTTTTTCAATAATCAAAAAACATCATATTTCTAATAATAATTCCATTGCCCTTTTTTCTTTTTCAGACAAATCCACAAGAATTTCAGATGCCTGATTTATGTATTCAATATTTTTTGTTTCTCCTGTTTTATTGAACAAGCTTGAAACTTTTGTCCACAATATTGCAGATTCTGAGAATATCTTTTGCGCTTTTGCTATCTGTTTGATTTGCAATAAGTCATCGCTTTCTTTTAAGAAATCCCGGTATAGATTTCTAAACAATGCCCCTCCGGTTCCTGCTTTTTCCATCAGCATAGCAGTTGTTTTAAAATCTCCTTCAATATCTTTGCTGTTTTTAAACCATTTTTTTATTTCTTCACTTGTTTTTAAAACGCCTTTGTATCCAATGTTGGTTATAGGGGGATTCAAATAATCTTTTGCATTATTTTTAATTGCATCAACAATTGCCTTTTTAATGTCATAACCTTTTTTCATGTCCTTGATTGTGTAACTTAAATTTCTTGAAGACATCGGACCTTTTTCATTTCTTGCCAACTCAAGATTCTTTAATGGTGTTTTTACTTTTCCGCCTTGTTGTTTAGTATCCACTAAATAAGCAAAATTATCATCATAGCCATACATTGCCACATAATGTCCTGCAAAGTGAATTTTATTTGTGAAATAGTCTAAGTGGTAGCAATCAAGTTTAAGACCGACAGCAATATTATTATCTATATTATTTTTTACATTTTCCCAGGCTTTTTTTACTGATGAAGTCTCATCAACTTTTAATTCTAAATTTAAATTTTTGGCAATATTTTGAGTCAAAACATCTGGTTTTATTCTTCCGCCGATAAAGGGAAAATCCACGATTTTCATATTCCAAAATATGAATCCCAATCCTTCTCCCAAGCCAAAAAGCATTGGCTCGGAAAGCTCGATTCCGATTTGGTTTAGAAGTGAACCTGTTGCTGTGGTTTCGCAATGCTGACCGTTAAATTGTTTAAATTTTTTGATTGTGTTCGCCATATTATTTTATTAAAAACCAAATATATAAATATGCTTCTTTTCTAAATAAAGTGAAGAAGGCACAATATTATCCTAATCATAAAATAAATAAAAAATCAAATTTATCAATCATTTCATTTCTCATTAGAAAAATATTTTTTGAATTACGTAGCACAATCAATCAAAACAAATCTTCATTTGAATCTTCTATTGCCTTTTTTAGCTTTTCTTTGTTTTTTTCAAGATTGAATATTATTTCTTCAAGATAAGCGGCAATTATGATGATTATGCTTATAATGCCAATAGCAATGCCTGTCGGACTTACAAGAGGCGAGAAAAAAGTAGGTGTCGCCATAATCCATATTTCCGGCATTGCGAATTTCTGTATGCTAAAAGGATAGAAAAGCATAACTTTTCCTCCCATAAACATATCTGTTATTATGTGCACAACCAGCATTGCTCCGAGCAAAAGGCTGTATGTCTGGAATTTTATTGAATGATATGGTTTTTCATAATTGTAGGCAAGATAAAATAAGCTTGCCGGGAGCGCCAAAACAAAAAAAATATTATGGAATGTTCCTCTTGCAGTCATGCCGAAAAAATGATCAACATCAATAAAGATGCATAAAAATGCCAAAAAAACAATTATTCTTAATTTATGTTTTCTTTTAATGTTCAGAGCAAGTCCTATAATTATTGAAAATATAAAATGAAACAAAGTATCCATAGTTATGATATATTTGAAAAAAAAGTTTTTAAGTATATTCAATCAGAAAAAAAGTCTCAAATCAAAAATTTGAGCATATATTCTTATTCTTCAACAGTCCAGAAATGTATCTCATATGTTTGGTTGTTGTTTATAAATTCAACAGAAATTTTATGAATCCCTTCTTCTGAATTAAATGATTTTTCAAAAACATGTTTTTGTTTGTCTTCTATAAATTTACTTTCATGCTCAAGTATATCATCGTCATATTTGTAAACAATATTGTACGTGATATTTTTCCCTTCATGATTTGCAATACTGTAATTGAAATATATTTTTTCATCAATTATTTCTTTGGTGTAGTTCCCGAAATACAATTCACTAAATCCTGTCTTATTTTGGCTGTTGTATAATATTAAAGCAAGAATAACAACAATTCCAATGATGGATGCAATTATGATTGCATTGAGTATTTCATCATCCTGTTTTTTGCTGTTTTGGATTTGTGATAAATTTGATTCATTTTTCATTATATATAAATTATGTAAGTGGTGTTTAAATAATTTATATGCATTAAAAGTAGTAAATTTCATAAGACTCTTTTATTGTAGGTAAAGTACATGTTTAATTTATAATATTTTGGTTGCTTTTGTTCTAAAAATCTGCACAATCACAATAATCTGATTGAATTAATCCTCTACTCTTGGAGCCAATACATAAGCGATTACAATATTTTTTTCCTTATCAGTAAAACTCATTTTCAGCGGATAATCGTTTCCAAATTCAAGCATCACGATATCAGAAATTTTTCCGCTCTTTTCCATTTTCTTCAAATATTCAAGAGAGTATTTTGATTTTAGTTTGTCTACGCTGGAAGTATATTTAAATGAAAATATGTCTTCATTTTTTCTGTCTAAATCCATCTCGACACGATTCATGTCTTCTTCTGAAAAAAAATTCAGCGTCTCTTTGTCTGCCGCAAATGAAAGGGTTTCACCGACAACACTTGCATCCAGAATGATTTCACTTAATAATTTTCTGTTCATTTCAACACTTATCTCAAAATCAAGATTGATATCGGGTATTTTTTTATCTTCTAAATCAAGAACAGGAATGGAAAACTTTTTTACATTCGGACCGCCGATAAGAATAAAATCAATGACATTTTTTTCTTTTTTATATTGTATCTGTAGTTTGTTGTCTGAATTGAGCCGTCTTAATACTTGGTATAGCTGCGAAATAGAAATAGCAACGTCTTGATTTTCTTCAATATCGTATTTGGAAAAATTTTTTGCGCTAAACTTAAAATCTACCATAGAAATCATAGTAGGATCAGTCTCTTTTATTTTAAGTCCTTCTTTATCAAATCTTAATTTTCCTTCATCTATTAATTCTGAAATCGCACTAATTGCATCTCTAAAAACACCGGCATTTTCAATTATAACATCCATATTTTTTCACTACTTTTCTTTTAATATATATCTTGCATTAAATTTTAAAAATGAAACTGCAATTTTAAAAAAATAAGTAAAAATCATAAAAGTTTCCTTATGTGGGTTCTACTTTTAAGCTTATTTTTGGTTGTTTTATTGTATGTATAATCAAAAATAATCATCCGGATATAAGTTCAAAAGAATAGTGTATGTTTTATAGTTTATTTTATCCTCTCATTAAAAGCGACATACTCTTTTTTAGGACACACATTTTTAAAAGCAGGTCTAATTAGCTTTCTTTTTTTGCAGCTCAGTTCTTCAAGACGATGTGCGCATAACCCAGAAATTCTGGACATAGCAAAAAGAGGTGTGTATAATTCTCTGGTAATTCCAATGCAATCACCGACAAAACCTGAATAAAAATCAACATTTGTGCAAATCTTCTTTTCTGTTCCCTTGAATTTAGCAAAAATTTCAGGGGCTAATTTCTCAACTCTTTTGTAAAATTCAAAATCGTCCATGCACGATTTTTCTTTGGCAAGTTCCATTGCCTTTTCCTTTAAAATAACTGTTCTTGGGTCTGAGATGGTGTAAACCGCATGCCCAAAGCCATAAATCTTTCCTGTTCTGTCAAAAGCCTCTTTCTTTAGAATTTTAATAAGATAATCTGAAATTTCCGCTTCACTTGTTGGGTTTCGTACATTATCCTTTATTTCTTTCATCATTATCGGAACTTTTTGGTTTGCGCCTCCATGCAAAGGACCTTTAAGAGCACCCAAAGCTGCTGCTATTGCAGAGTAAGTATCTGTACTGGAAGAACTTACGACACGCATCGTGAAACTAGAATTGTTTCCTCCTCCGTGTTCTGCATGAAGTACAAGCACAAGGTCCAGCAATTTTGCTTCCAAAGAACTGTATTTATTTATGCCTTTTAACATATAAAGAAAATTCTCTGCAGTGGATAATTTTTTCTTTGGGTGTCGTATTACAAGATGATTCTTGAGATAATAATGATTCATAGAATGATAAGAATATGCTATAATTGTAGGAAATTTAGCAATAAGATTAATGCTTTGTTTCAATACATTTGCAACGGTTGTATCATCTGCTTTATCATCAAGGGCATACAACGCAAGAGTGCACCTCGCAAGCATATTCATAATGTCTTTTCCTTTTATTTTCAGAATCATATCCTCTGTAAAATTATCAGGAAGATCTCTTGACTGTGCCAGAATAGAAGAAAAAGTTTCCAGTTCATCTTTTGCAGGTAGGTTTCCGAACAATAATAAAAAAACCGTTTCATCAAATCCAAATCTTTTTTCATTCCAGAATCCATTTGCCAGTTTGTTTGTATCAAATCCACGATAGAATAATTTTCCATCTATCGGCGTCGATTTATTGTCTACTATTTTATATCCCGTCACTTCGCCTATATTTGTAAGACCAGCCAGTACGCCTGTAAAATCATTGTTTCTCAAACCTCTTTTTACATTGTATTGTTCGTATAATTCTTCATCTATTGCATTTGCTTTTTGAAGAGCGTCTGACATTTTCAGTATATATTCTTCTTCCATTCTATCCTCTAATAATCATGATTGTTGTTTATTTGCAAAAATATTTTTTGAATCGAAGTATATATACTACAGGTCATTGAGGTTTATAAATGGATGTTGTATTTACAGGCTTCGTCCGGAAAGTCATAAAAAACACATACTTTTCGGGCAGACTGCAAAAAAGTATTTAACTCTATTACATAAAAGAAATATAGTGAATAAAGGGAAATATGGGAAGTCGATATATTGGTGGCGTAGGACATAATTCACAAATAAAAAATAGATGAAATGATACGGTAAAAAAATGAATAATATTAACTCACAAAATTATACAAAATTCATTAAAACTTTAGGTTTTAAATTAAAAGATGGTACTCTAAATACTTATTCTAAACTCTATAAATATCATAATAATTATGAAATAAATATCTTCATTAATTCAGAATTTTCAAATTCTAAAATTGATTATGGAAATAAAATAGATGAAGAAAGAAAAACTACAACTAATTTTTCTCAACAAGAAAATTTTGTTGTTTTAGAATGTGTAAATAGATTGTTGGATAAGGGATATTCTCCAGAAAGAATTATTCTTGAAAAAGTATACCCCTCTGGTCATGGAACAAGCGGAAGACTTGACATTTTGGTAAAGAAAAATAGCAAAGCTTATTTAATGATTGAATGTAAAACATGGGGCAATGAATTTGATAAAGAATTTACCAAACTCAAAAAAGATGGTGGGCAATTATTTACTTATTTTCAACAAGATACCAATACAGAACATTTAGTTTTATACACTTCAAGATTCGATAAAAACGAAATTGAGTACAGAAATGAAATTATAAAAATCGAAGAAAATTATAGACAGCCAGGAGATGTAAAAGATTTGTATAATCGTTGGAATAAACTTACAAAAATAAATGGTCTTTTTGATGAGTGGGTTGAGGTTTATGAATTTCAAAGTAAGGCACTTACAAGAGAAGAATTAAATGTTATAAAGCAAAAAGATAGTAGCTTTATATTTAATCGTTTTTTAGAAATTCTTCGTCAAAATGTAGTATCAGACAAACCAAATGCTTTTAATAAAATTTTCACATTATTTCTTTGTAAAATCGTTGATGAAGATAGACCAAAATCAGAGCAACTTCATTTTCAATGGTTGGAGGGAGAGGATGATAATATTTCGTTTCAAAAAAGACTTACTGATCTTTATAAAAGGGGGATGGAAGAACTTTTAGAAAAAGAAGTAACTGATATCGGAGATGAAGAATTTAATAAAAAATTTGGTTCTGTTGAAGAATCACAAAAGAAGGAATTTTTAAGAATACTTACTGAGATTAGACTTAAAAAAAATAATGAATTTGCATTTAAAGAAGTGTTTGATGATGAATCTTTCGAAGAAAATGCGATAGTAGTAAAAGATGTCGTAGAGCTATTACAAAAATATCAACTTCGTTATAATCAAAAACACCAATATTTAGGGGATTTTTTTGAACTTCTTTTAACTACTGGATTAAAACAAGAATCGGGACAATTTTTTACACCTGTTCCAGTGGCGAGGTATATTATTAAAAGTTTACCAATAAAAGAAATTACTAAAGAAAAATTAAAAAAAGGAAATTCTAATGATTTACTTCCATGTATGATTGATTATGCGGCAGGAAGTGGTCATTTTCTTACTGAATCTATGAATGAAGTGCAACAAATTATAGATGGTGTTGATGAAAATAAAATTAACCCGCAATCATCAAAGAAAATAAAAGCATGGAAAGACAATCAATTTGATTGGGCATTTGACTATGTTTATGGAATTGAGAAAGATTATCGCCTTGTAAAAACAGCAAAAGTGAGTTGCTATTTACACGGAGATGGACTAGCAAATGTGATTCATGGAGATGGACTTGGAACATTTGATAGAAATTCTGCTTATCGTGGAAGATTGAAAGAAAAAGACCGTAATTTTACACAAGACAACAAACAATTTGATATTGTAATTTCCAACCCCCCTTATTCTGTTTCTGCTTTTAAAGGATCGCTTGAAGACAAAGAAGCAAAAAAAGATTTTGAGTTATTTGATAATTTAACAGATCAAAGCTCAGAAATTGAATGTCTTTTTATTGAAAGGACAAAACAACTTTTGAAAGACGGTGGAGTGGCTGGAATTATTTTACCTTCTAGTATTTTGAGCAATACAGGAATTTATACAAAAACTAGAGAAATTATTCTAAAATATTTTGAAATAATAGGTATCACTCAACTTGGTTCAAGTACATTTATGGCAACAGGAACAAATACAGTTGTATTGTTTTTAAGAAGAAAAAATAATTATGATTGGCAAAATATTGAGAATTCAGTGAATAAATTTTTTGTAAATTTACAAGATGTTACTGTTAATGGAATTGAAAATATCTTTTCAAAATATGTCGCTCATACTTGGGGGGAAACACACTTTTTAAACTATGTTTCTTTGTGTAAAAAAGCTCCAAATGAGGCAATCCAAAACCAGGAACTATTTGTGGAATATAAAAAGAAGTTAAAAGCAAAAAATGACGAAGATTTATATCATCAAATTATTGAAATAGAAAAAGAAAAGATTTTATATTTTATACTTGTTTATAGGCAAAAGGTGGTTCTCACAAAAACAGGAGAGAAAAAACAAGAAAAACAATTTTTAGGGTACGAATTCAGTAATCGTCGTGGATATGAAGGAATTCATCCAATTCAAAGAAGTAAAAGTATAGATGATTGTACGAGCCTTTTTGATCCAAATACTCAAGAAAATCCAGAAAAAGCGAGCTTTTATACTTACAAAAATTTTATTGGGGGAGATTTTGAAATGGATGAGAATATGCTGAAAAATATTTCGGTTATAAATTTAGTGGATATGATAGCTTTTGATAGAGTGGATTTTGAGAAAACTATTTCGTTGAATATAAAAAAAAAGATTAAAATTAAGAGTAGATGGAATTTAGTTAAAATTGGAGATATTTGCGAAACTTCATCTGGAGGAACGCCAACATCAGGACATTCAGAATTTTATGAAGGTGGAAAAGTTTTATGGGTGAATAGCGGAGAAGTTAGAGATGGTGTAATTTTAGATTCTAAGACTAAAATAACAAAATTAGGATTAGAGAAATCGTCAGCTAAAATCTTCCCTAAAAACACGGTTTTGGTTGCAATGTATGGAGCTACAACAGGGCAAGTAGGAATACTTGGAGTAGAAGCATCAACAAATCAAGCAGTTTGTGGTATTTTTCCAAATGAGAATATAAATTATAATTTTTTATATCGTTATTTAGATACTCAATTAGAAAACTTTGTAAGTTTAAGTTACGGAGTAGCCAGATCTAATATTTCTCAAGAAGTTATTAAAAACTTCAAAATCCCTCTTCCACCAAAACAAATTCAAGAAAAAATAGTTGAAGAAATATATAAAATAGAAGAAGAAAAACAAAAATTAGAAAAATATAATATCGAAAATAAAGAATCGATTAATGGTATAATACAGGAGTCATATTCATATAATAACGTTAAATTAAATCGAAAAATTACTTTAATTAATGGCAAGTTTTTACCCAAAGAGTCAATTATTAAAGGAGAATATTCTGTATATGGGGGCAATGGAGAAGTAGGAAAACATAATGAATATTTATTTGATAAAAAAACAATTGTAATCGGGAGGGTTGGAGAAAATTGCGGTTCAATTCATTTAACTAATAAAAATATATGGATTACAGATAATGCCATGTATATTAAAGAATATGAAGAAAATAAAATTTATTTGCCTTATTTGGCACATATACTTAAAAATGAAAATTTAAACCAATACAGAATAAAAAAATCTCAACCTTTTATTAATCAAGATATAGTTTATAATATTGGTTGTCCATTGCCACCAATAGAAAAACAAAAAGAAATTATTGAAGAGATTAATTTATTTGAAGAGAAAATAGACACTAATAAAGCAGAGATTAAAAATTTAGAATTTAAAAAGAAAGATATTTTAGATAAATATTTATCATAATTATTTTTTAATAATTCAAATATAAAAAATTTAAACTCGTTAATGCCTATTATGGAATCAATAAATTATAATTGTGAAGATTGTATTGATTGTTCCAACTGCATAAATTGTTTTAATTGTAAAAATTGTCATAATTGTGAAGATTGCAAAGATTGTTTTGATTGTAATGGTTTGATTAATAAAAGTAATTATTACCATAACAAAAAATACGATAAAAAAGATTACAAACTAATAAATACAATGCATAAAATATAATATAGAAAAAATAAACAAAATTACAGACTTTTTGGGCAAAAATCAGACTTTTTGTGCAGAAGTTACTTTTTGGGCAAAGCCGTATTTATAGGTAAGTTTTTTATACAGTAAACGAACTTATTGCATTGCGTATAAAGTGTGTAATTTCGTAAGACTCTTTTATTGTATTATATTTTGCATAACCATAAAAAATTGAATGCATCATATTGTTATGAATGCAGCAATAAAAATCGGCTCGAAAAATGAAGTTAAAGTATGTGCAGTCAAAGAGCTGATTAAAAATTATGATTTCCTCTCCAATGCAGAAATTGTTCCAACAGAGAGTTCCTCGGATGTTTCAGAACAACCGGTATCACTTGATGAAACCATTAAAGGAGCAATGAACAGGGCGAAAAATGCTTTTTATCAATGCGATTATAGTTTCGGCATTGAAGATGGTTTGATAAAAGTGCCTTACGCCAAAAGCGATTATATGAATGTGTGTGCCTGCGCAATCTATGATGGGAAAAATTTTCACATTGGCTTGTCATCTGCCTTTGAATATCCTAAAAAAATAACAAACCTTGTTTTTGAAAAAGGGCTCGACATCAGTGAAGCATTTTACAAAGCAGGTTTGACAAAAAACCCAAAAATTGGTTCTTCAGAAGGAACAATCGGCATATTGACAAATGGGAGAATAAACAGAAAAGAATACGCAAAACAGGCGATTATGATGGCTTTGATTCATCTGGAAAATTCAGATTTATTTTAGTCAACAACACCAATATTATGAATCCAAAAACAAGATTTATATGTTTTACTTCTATTATTGTTGTAATAGTATTGATTATTTCGTTTATTTGCCAAAATATTACTATGGAAAAAAATATAAGAAAGCCCGCCGTTGCGGGTGCTTTTTATCCTTTGTCAATGGAAAAATTATCCCAAACAATAGATAATTATTTGTTTGAAGCAGAGAAAGATGAAGAATTAGAAAACAAACAAATAAAGGCGTTGATTGAACCGCATGCAGGTTATGTTTATTCTGGTGGTGTTGCTGCCCATGGATACAATCTGATTAAAGATAAAAATATAAAAACCGTAATTTTGCTTGCCCCATCACATTCTGTTTATTTTAACAGCGCATCTATTGGAAACTACACTCATTACATAACTCCATTGGGTTTGGTAAAAATATCCCAACTGGCAGATAAATTAAAACTCGAATCTGAGTTAATCAATACAGTTGATGAAGCACACATAAAAGAGCATTCTTTAGAAGTACAAATTCCTTTCTTGCAAAAAACATTGAATGATTTTGAAATCGTTCCAATTATTACAGGAGATTTAAATCAAAACCAGATTGACCAAATAGCAGAATTGATTTCCCGAAATATTGACGACCAAACGCTTATTGTCGTAAGTTCTGATTTATCTCATTTTTTCCCATACGAAGATGCAGTTAAAATGGATGAAAAATGCATAAATTCAATAGAATCTTTAGATACTCAAAATGCAAAGCAGTGCGAAATGTGCGGAAAAATACCTGTTTTAATCTTGATGAACATCGCCAAAAAATTAGACTGGAATTCAAAAATCCTCAAATATGCAAATTCCGGCGATGTTACAGGAGATAGAGATTCTGTTGTGGGTTATAGTTCAATTGCATTTTACACAGACTCTTCATTTTTATCAGAATCGCAGAAAAACGAACTTTTGACTATTGCAAGAAAAACTATCCAAGAATATATTATTGATGGAAAGACATACGAACCAAAAACAGAGGATTCAAAATTAAAAGAAGCCAGGGGTGTATTTGTAACTCTTGAAAAAAACAATCAATTAAGGGGTTGCATCGGCAATATCCTGCCGGACAAGCCACTGTACTTGGCTGTACGAGACAATGCAATCAATGCGGCTGTACGAGACAACAGATTTAATCAAGTGAGCAAAGCTGAACTAAAAGATATAAAAATAGAAATATCTGTATTGACTATTCCGCAGGAAATTAAAGCAGAAACTCAGGAAAAAAAAATAGAAAAAATAAAAGAAAACATTGATGGTATTATTTTAACAAAAGGATGGGCGCAGGCAACTTTTCTGCCGCAAGTATGGGAACAGCTTCCGATAAAAAATGAGTTTTTATCTCAGTTGTGTTTAAAAGCAGGATTGGAGCAGGACTGCTATCTGAAAGAAAATGTAAAAATAGAAAAATATCAGGTATTGCATTTTAGCGAATAGATTTACTTTTATTTTTTGCTTTTTCTTGAAATTCCATCTGCTGAAATTATTCCTGTTGCGCTTGCATTAATAATATCTCTACTCAAACCTGCGCCATCTCCGGCAACAAAAAGATTGCAGATATTTGTTTCAAGAGTATTTTCATTGACTTTGACTATAACAGAATAATATTTTATTTCGGGGGCATAAAGTAGTGTACTATCTGCATAAATTCCCGGGATTAATTCATTCATTTGCTTTAGAGCATCCACAATATCTGTCATTATTCTCCCCGGGAGTATCATAGAAATATCGCCGGCTGTGTATTCCTTCATCGTGGGCTTTACCAGAGTGTTTTGAATATATTCTTTTCTTGTCCTGTGTCCTTTTAATAAATCACCCAATCTCTGCAATGTAACTTCTCCCCCGCCGGTGGTCGTTGCAATTCTTGCTATTGTTTCTCCGTAATCATTGGCATTTTCCAATGGTTCTGTTAAAAGAACATTTATCAACAGAGCAAAATTTGTATTTATAGATTTTTCGTATTTTTTAGAATGACCATTTACGCCAATATAATCCTGATATGTTTCTTTTACAACATATCCTGATGGATTAGTGCAAAAAGTTCTTGCAAAATCGCCGTATGTTTTTGTCATAAGATGAAGTTTTGGATCGTAATTTATCGAGGTTATTTCATCCATAACGCTGTTATTGGTCTCAACACGAACACCAACATCTATGAAAGAGAACTGCTTTTCTATATCGTGTTTTTTAATTACCTCTGTCATTGATTTATGACCGCTTCTGCCCAATGCCAAAACAACATAATCTGAACATATTAATTTGTCTGTTTTTCCATTTTTAATAAGAACTCCTTTGATGATTTTATTGTTGTTTTTTTCTTCAACAACAATATCCTTTACTTCTTTTTCGAGAGCAAATTCAACTCCTTTTTCAACTAAATCTTTTTTGAATTTAAAAATTACATCAGGTAGTTTGTCTGAACCAATGTGTTTTTGAATTATAGGAATGTATTTTATATTGCATTGAGATGCTTTTGCCTGGAGTTTTCGCACATCATCTGCATTAAGAAATCTTTCTTTTGGAGCTCCATATTTTACAAACACGCTATCTACAGTCTCTATCAGTGCATTTGCTTTTTCTTCACTTTCGCAATATTTTGTCAAATCTCCTCCAATATATGGAGACAGGTTAAGTTTACCGTCACTTTTGCATCCTGCTCCGCCAACACCTTCTAAAATATCAATACCTTTGTTTTGCCTGTTGAATACATCTTTTCCTCTGTCAATAACAAGAATTTTTAGGGTGGTTTTTTGTGCCAGTTCCCATGCGCAAAACAAACCCGCAGGTCCTGCACCCACTATAATTACATCATATTTATTTTCGATTAACATAATATTGTTTCATTTCTCCCGGGTCCGATGGATATTATTTTTATAGGGATGCCGATTTCTTTTTCAATAAAATCAACGTATTTTTTTGCATTGAGTGGCAAGTCTTTTCTTTTTTTTATTCTTCCAAAATCAACATTTTCAAAACCATCTAATTCATGGTATATTGGTTTTGCTTTTTTTAAATCCATTGGATTATCAGGAAACATATCGACCTTCTTGCTGTCTATTTCATAATGCGTGCATACTTTTATTTTTTTCAATCCTGCCAAAACATCCAATTTAGTAAGAACTATGTCATCTGCTGCATTCAGCATAATTGCTCTTTTTAATAACGGAAGATCAAGCCATCCGCATCTTCTGGGTCTTCCTGTTGTTGTTCCAAATTCTTTGCCGATATTTAAAAAATGATTTTTTGTCTCATCAAATAGTTCTGTTGGAAAATAGCCTTCTCCGACCCGAGTCATGTATGCTTTTGCAATTCCTCTTACTTCAATGGATTTTGGAAATATTCCACATCCACAAAACAATGCGCTGCTGATAGTATTTGAAGAAGTCGTAAAAGGATATGTTCCAAAATCAACATCCAAAAAACAGCCTTGCGCACCTTCGAAAAGTATTTTTTTATTTTCTTTCATTTTTTCATTTAAATATCTACTTGTGTCGCATACATATTTTTTGAGAAGTTCTCCATATCCTTTGTATTCTTTGAAAATATCATTTGCATATTCTTCAGCATTATCTAATTCGAGTACTAATGCTTTAGAATATACATTTTGCTTTATTTTTTTCATCAGCAATTTTTCATCAACTAAATCATACACTCTTACTGCGCATGTGCGTTCAGCTTTATCCATATAGCACGGACCAATTCCTCTTTTTGTTGTTCCGATTTTATTCATTCTTGCTTTTTCTTCCATTCCGTCAAGTGCAATGTGATAAGGCATTATTATATGGGCTCTTCCACTCAAGTACAGATTTATTTTTTTTCTGTTTTTTTCAAAAAAATTTATTTCATTTATCAGGATTTTTGGATTAACAACACAGCCATTTCCAATAACCAACTCTTTTCCCAAAATAGCGCCGGATGGAATCAAATGAAGTTTATATATTTGATTTTCTGCACAAATAGTATGTCCTGCATTATCTCCTCCATTGTATCTTACAACAATTTCTGCATCTTCTGAAAGAAAATCAACTATTTTTCCCTTTCCTTCATCTCCGAATTGCATTCCTGCAATAACTATATTCTTATCCATATTTCCTTTTTTGTATTTAAACACCAGCAGGTGCAATTCCTCTTTCAATCAATAAAAAACCTCCTGCGGAAAAGGGTAGAACCAGAATTATTATAACTAATTGCAATGTTATTATCATCTGACTATCCATCCCTCCAATAACACTAAATATTACAGATATGATTATAATAAATATTGATCCAACAACAACAGCAGTAAGATATATTTCTGTTAAAAGAGTGACCTGATTTTCATATTTTGCAAGCCTTAATTTATAAGAATTCATGGCCTCTGAACTACATTCTCTTAAATATTGCTTTAAATTTCCCCCTGATTCTATGGTTGATTTAATACCCCATAAAACATTTTTAAATGTTTTTGAAGGCGTACGCTCTGTGGCATGAACTAAAGCACTGTTGAAATTAACCCCCATCAATTCTACTTCTTCAACTATCTGCCGAGCTTCAACTGAAACTTCGCCATATTCGGAGAATTTCGCTAGTGTTTTAAACATAGAAACAGAGGGATTTTGGGCACTTGCCATTATTGTTAAATATGAAAGTGCAAAGGGAAGAATATCTTCTATTTTTTTTTCTCGTTCTCCTCTAATCATAGAAGGAATAACTAAAAAAACAGACAATACACCAAATGAAATGAAAAAAGCAGAAAATAAACTCAAAAAAACAGAAAAAAATAAATCCATTGTAATAAAATAAATAAAAACACTCAATATAGGGGTTGCAAAAACAAAAGAAAGAAGTACTCCTATTATTGACAAAGATAGATATTCTGTCAAGGTCATTCCAATATTAGAGATTTTAACATTCGCTCTTAGATTATTGAAACTTTCATTATTAGAAACATATCCTTCGATGTTCTTGCCTAACAATTGGTATGCTAGAGTAATTACCTGTTCTTTTAAAGTTAGAGCCATATTTTAAGCATAAAAATTTAAGTGTTTTTTATTCTCTTGCTTTTTTACTTTAATCAAGGATTTATTAAAATCAGTTTCATTTAATTTGAATCTCTTGTCTCTTAATGCAAAATATCCTGCCTCTACCACCACAGATTTTATTTCTGCTCCGCTTAAATTTTTTGATTCTGCAGCTATTTTTTCTAAAGAAATGGTTTTTTCAAGATTCATGTTTTTTGTATGTATTTTTAATATCTGAAGCCGTCCTTTTTTGTTCGGGGGTTTTATTTCAATGAGCCTGTCGAGTCTTCCCGGACGAATTACAGCTTCATCTAAAATATCTTTCCTGTTTGTTGCCCCTATAATTTTAACATCTCCAAGATTTTTAAATCCGTCAATTTCTGCGAGAAATTGCATAAATGTCCGTTGAACTTCTCTTTCGCCACTTGTTCCAAGTGCAACTCTTTTTGATGCAATTGAATCTATTTCATCTATAAATATTATGCATGGTGACTTTTCCCTTGCCATGTGGAATATGGATTTTACAAATTTTGTTCCTTCGCCTATATATTTTTGAACAAGTTCAGAACCAACAATCTCAACAAAATTTGCATTTGTGCTTGTTGCAACTGCTTTTGCAATAAGCGTCTTTCCGCATCCCGGCGGACCATAAAGTAGAACTCCTTTAGGAGGGCATATTCCTATTTTTTTAAATAATTCAGGTTTAAGAAGAGGTAATTCAATAACTTCTTTTAATTCTTGTTCTTGTTCTTCAAGACCACCTATTAAATCCCATGAAACATTTGGCTTTTCAAAAATTATATATCTTTCTACATCATAATGCTTGTATGAACCTCTTTTTCCAATCACAGTCAATGATTTTTGTTCAATAAAAACTTCATCATCTGCCTTTAGTTTTCCTACCATGTCTTTTGATATATTCACGAAAAATTTTCCTGTATTTAAAAATATAATTGCTTTTTCCTCTACTATCTCAACAATTCTTGCAATTAAATAAGGCATTTCTCTATATTTTTCAATTTCACTTTGTATATCATAGAGATTTTTCTTCAATATTCTGTTTTCTTCTGCAAGAAGTTTAATTTTGTATTCTGCATTTAAATCATTGTATTCGACTGAATTGTTATATTCTTTGGTTTTTGTATCTGCACTCATTTTATTCTCCTGTTAATTTAGACAACAATAAATCCATTCTTGTGGCTTTATCTGAAGCATCCAGTAAAATCATGTCTCCTTTTTCATAAGGGATATGACACAGTATTTCTTTTTTTGCCTCTTCCACTAAATTATTGTTTGTTTTTGCAATCAATAAATACTCATTTTCTTTTTCAACTTTTCCAATATCTGTTAGTCTATAAGATTTTGTCTTTATTACATCTACATACAAAACCAGCTTTTTCTTCAATAAAATCTCAGCAAGTCTGTCTGCTTTTTCCTCTTCATTCAAGTTTGCAAATATTATTTTACAAATCATAACTTCTCTTAGTTTTCACTTATAAAAAACTTTCTATAAAGTGATGCACATCAAATAAATATTGATTTTTCTTGAAAGTTTAGAGTTTATTGGAAATAAAAAAAAGAATCACTTCAATCCTTTTCTTGTTTTTATTTCTTTTACGACTTTCTCCATTATGTCCCGCTGTATTTTTTCATATATGACATCCACCAGGGATTGAAATCCTCGTCCTGCTGTTGCGGATTTTACTCCTGCTTCAAATCCAAACATTTCTGCTACAGGAAGTTTTGCTGTAATTGCATTCATATCTCCTTCTTCCTGCATATCGAATATCTGTCCTCTTCGGTTTTGGACTTCATTAATGATGTTTCCCATATAATCTATAGGAGCATCAATTCTCAATATTTGTTTTGGTTCATAAAGTATTGCACCACCATCTATAATTGCTTCTCTTATGGCTGATTTTACTGCTGGGAGAACTTGCGCAGGTCCTCTGTGTATTGCATCTTCGTGAAGTTTTGCATCCATCAGTTGAATGCAGACACCAGTAAGCGGTTCATGTGCAAGAGGTCCTTCAGAGCATACTTCTTTAAATGATTGTATCAGCAATTCAATTACTTCATTTAATTGCACAATACCTTTTGAAAGATTCAAAAATAGATTCTGGTCGTATATTGCAACAGCGTTTTTTGCTTTTTCTGTCGGCATTTCGGCTGCTCTGAGTGCTGCGGAAATTTCTGCTAAATCCTGCTTTCTTATTTTGCCCTGCTTTAATTCTCCGCTTTTTAATAAAGTCACAACTTTTTCAGTAAGAGGTTCAACTTTAAGATAGAATTTATTATGCTTATTTGGTGTTTTCCCCTCAACTTGAACAGATGCATTTAAAATACCTTCTTTATACATTACAATTGGTTTTGAAACATTTATGTCCAGTCCCTTTTCTTTTATGTATCTTTCTATTTTTGCTTCAATATGTAATTCTCCAAGACCTGAAACAAGTGTTTCCCCTGTATCTTCAGATATGGATACTTTAATAGTAGGATCTTCTCTTCCTCTTTGTTTTAATATATCTATGAGTTTTGGAAGGTCTTTTATATTTTTGACTTCAATTGCTTTTGTAACAACAGGTTCAAATAAATGTTGTATAGATTCAAATAATTCAATATCCTTTAATTTTAAGTCGCAAACCGTGTCTCCTGTAGCAGAGCCACCAAGTCCTGTTACTGCAATAATATTTCCTGCTACGCTTGAATGAATAGGTATTCTTCTTGGACCTGCATAAATTCCCAATTGCTGTATTCTTTCAGATTTTTCTTTACTTGCATTCCATATTTCCATTCCTTCATTAAGAGTTCCTCCAAATATTCTGATTGTGGAAATTGTTCCTGCCTGAGGGTCTTGAAGGGTATTTGTAATCATACCAACAAAAGGTCCTTTTGAATCAGCAGATGAAAGCGATTTTCCAATATCTGTTGTCATATCTCCACCCCAGATTTTCTTAATTCTATATTCCTGAGCAGCTTTAGGAGCAGGAAGATGCTTGATAACAATATCAAGAAGGACTTCACTTATATTTGCTTTTTGAGAAAGTTCTTTTTCATTATCTTCTTTTGTATATTTTATGATGTCCTTGAATGTGATTCCTGTTTTTTTCATAAAGGAAACAGACAATGCCCAGTTTCTGTAAGCAGAACCAAAAGCAACACTTCCTTCCATTACATTTACTTTCCATTTTTTTTTGTATTCTTCAGGAGCTGCTTTTTCTATCAATATATTTACATCATTTATTATTTTTGTTACTCTTTCCTGTATTTTTTCAGGCGTCAAGTCAAGTTCTTTTATTAACCGGTCCATTTTATTTATGAAAAGAGCGGGCTTTACCCTTTCTTTTAGCGCCTGTCTTACAACAGTTTCTGTCTGAGGCATGACGCCATCAACTGAATCTACTAAAATTATGCATCCATCCACTGCTCTCATAGCTCGGGTTACATCTCCTCCAAAATCAACATGACCAGGAGTGTCTATTAGGTTAATTAAATAATCTTCATTCTCAAACTTATGGACCATAGAAACATTAGCAGAATATATTGTAATTCCTCTTTCCTGTTCTTGTTTGTCAAAATCCATAAAGCATTGCTTTCCTGCAGTTTCTGTATTTATTAGACCGGATGAAGCAAGCAAATTATCTGTAAGTGTTGTTTTTCCATGATCTATATGAGCTGCAATAGCTATATTCCTTATTTTCGTCTGATTTTGTACAATCTTATTCATCTGTTCCACAATTAAATCTGCTTTTGCCATTTTAACCATTATTTGTTATTTTATAGGAATTAACCAATATTTTTAAAAACTTAAAAATTTAATATCTTTATGTCTTGTTTATTCAAAATAAAACGCAAAAGAAAAGGATTTTTTTATACTCTTTTTGTGGTCATTATGTTTGTTTTGATTGTATCAAATATCTCAATGCTTCGTGAATCTACATATGAATTTGACAATGGTTATGAGATTATAAGAAATAATGAAATGGCGTATTTTGTTGAAGGAGTATTTGAGGATATAGAAAGGAGTGCTCTTATAAGCGGAAAATTATCTGTTATTGCAATTGCAAATTATGAAATAGAAAATGGCAGTTTTGTAAATAGCAGCAACACGAGTTTAATTACGGCAATGCTTAATGGAACATACGATGGAAACAATCTTAAATTTATTGAAAATTCGACATTACAGGACTGGTATGAGTCCATTAAAATATTAGCCGAAGGGTTAAGTTATGATATAGAAATTGATATAAACAATATAACCCTTATGCAGAAAGATAATTTTAAGTTAAACATCACAATTGATACAAATATTTTGATTGTTGATTCAATAGTGTCTGCTGCATTTGATAAGAATCTTTTAATAGCACAGGAAATTTCAATAAACAATACAGAAGATTCATTCAATACTGTGTTGAGTAAAGGATTTATTTATCAGCAGTATAATATTTGCAATTATATTGAAGGGTTGACATCTTCTGTTGATTGGAAATATGGTATAGCTTATGTGGATAATACCACTACCAATTATACTGGTTTTTCTTTTGGCACAAACAATATGATACTTATCAGAGAAAATATATCTAAAGTCGATGACTTTGCAGGAAAATTTATCGCGGTAATCGGTCAGACAAACGATAATACAGGTGCTTTGAATTATATTGCCAATGCAACAAATGCAAGCAATCTTATTGCAAATGGATCAATTATAGTGCTGGACAATAATAAAATATGGCTTACAAATCTTACAATACAAACAAAGCATTCTTGTTTTTTTGAAGCAAAAAATGCTCCGTGTTTTTTGGATCGTATGGAAAACTCAAGTGTTTTTAGTTCAAAATATCTTCCCGGAAACAGAGGTATTGGTTCATTTATAAATATTGTGTATTTCCCTCTGCCTATGCAGAATGTTTTAGCGGAAGGAATAGGAGACTATAAGCTAGACTGGAAATACTACCCTGTTTAATGCATTATGATTAAAAGACTGATAAAAAAAATACTCAATTTCGAATTTAATAAACGCAAAAAAAAAAAAAAAAATTTAAAAAATGCCAATAAAAAATATGATATTTTCAAAAATAAATGGTTTCTTGCATTAGCAGCACTTACAATTTTTTCTTTCTTTTTTTCAAATATATTATTTTGGTTTTTTTTGCTTTTGTTTGCGGTAATTATTTCAAAATTAATACAGATTTTTTTCCCTTTTGTTGTGGGTTTTGACTGGGGTTCATTTGCGTGTATAGTTTTAGGCTACTATATACATCCTATTGTTGCATTAGTTTTTGTTTCAATTGCGTCAACAATCGGTTGCATCTTTAGAGGTCAGCACAAGGCAGAACTGATGTTATTGCCTATTTTTGGATACATATCAATAACATTGTTTTTTCTTTTTTTCCCTGCAAATAATATCGCCTTTTTTACAATTGGGATAATTTTAACATTTTTGTATGGAATCATAAACATATTTTTTTCATATTTTTTTATGGGAAGAATTGATGTAAATTCATTTACATTTATCATTACTTTAATTATAAATAATTTCTTTTTATTTAAATATATATCTCCCTATATAATAAAATCAATAGGACTATGAAAATATGATGGATTACAATTTTAGAATAAGGGGTTTTTTGAGGCGAAGATTAGATAAAATAAGAGAAGAAGATGAAAAAAGAAATGAAGAGATTGATAATTTTAGGATTGGAAAAAAGAAAAAGATTGCACTTTTAAAGACATTTGAAAACAGGGAAGATATAGATGTTTTTTACTCTCTCATATATCCTTATGCTTATGCAAGAATTAGATGGAATCCTCAACTAAGAACGATACAGTATTCTGTCGAGCAGCCAGAATTAAATGAAGATGAAATAAAAACATATAAATTGGTTCAAAGTGCTTTGATAAAAACCATCGATGTTAATCTATATACTCTTAAAACAGAAGAAACAAAGGTAGATTATATCAAAAAAAAAGTGAATGATATTTTAATTGAATTTGGGGTTATTCTTAGACCAGGGCAATACATAAAATTGTTGTATTTAATATATGTGGATTTTGTGGGTCTTGGAAAAATAGAGCCCCTCATGAATGATTCATATATTGAGGACATAAGTTGTGACGGGACAGGTATTGAGATATACATTGCGCATAAAAAATACGGAAATCTTATGACAAATGTAAAATATGATACACACGACGAATTACGTTCTTTTATAATAAAACTTTCAGAAAGATGTTCAAGATACATATCTTATGCAGAGCCACTTTTAGATGCAAGTCTGCCCGAAGGGTCTCGTGTAAATGCAATGCTTTCAAAAGATGTAGCTACCAGAGGACCTACATTTACTATTAGGAAATTTAGGGAGATTCCTTTTAGTATAATTGATTTGATCCAAAACCAGACTGTCTCACCAAAGATTGTTGCATTTTTATGGTTTCTTGTAGAGCACAAGCAAAATGTATTGATTTGTGGGGGTACTAGTTCGGGCAAGACATCTTTGTTAAATTCTTTGGTTTTATTCATACCTCCTGAAAACAAAATTGTATCTATTGAAGATACAAGAGAATTAAATCTTTTACATAAAAATTGGGTTCCTTCTGTTTCAAGAACAGGTTTCGGAGATATGGATGCTTTTGGGAGAAGATACGGCGAAGTAACGATGTTTAATCTGCTTAAAGAATCTTTTAGGCAAAATCCAGATTATATTATTGTTGGAGAAGTAAGAGGAGAGGAGGCTTCTGTTTTATTTCAGGGAATGGCATCAGGACATCCTTCTTTTGGAACAATACATGGAGGTTCAGTAGATGATGTAATCCAAAGGCTTCATACACCCCCAATTAATTTATCAAACAGCATCATAGAGATACTTGATTATCTTATTGTGATTACAAGAGCTACAAAATACGGAAAATCCGCCCGTAGAATAAAAGAAATAAATTTTATTGAAAAAATAGGAAATAAAGGGACTATTAATTATAAGACGCCATATTCGTGGAATCCAAAAAAAGATATATTTGTAGAAAAAAAAGATGATGTTTTTGCATGTTTGAATAAAATAAGTCAGGAATATGGGATTAATGAAGAAGAAGCAGGTGAAGAAATAAGAAAAAGGGAAAGATATATATCTTTCTTGTTGAAGAAAAAAATACTTTCATTTGAATATGTGTATGAAAAAATTGAAGAATATTACAATAAGTACGAGAATAGAAATGTTAAGGTTTGATTCTTTGGACAGTATAATACGTTACATCTCCTTCTGAATCTACAATTCCCATTAGGGCAGTTGAACGGATGTTGTGAGATAATCTTACATATCTGGATACTTCATAATAGGCAAAGACATCATTTTCTAAAACTGCATGCACATTGTATTTTGTATGTTCTTTTTTTATTTTGTCTCCGGTTTTATATGGATTTACGCCTTTGTCATAAACTCTGAAATGAGTTCCGAATTTAAATCCTGATTTTATTATATATCCTTTTCCCCTTAAATTCTTATATACAGCGTATTTTTGATATAATTCCTTATTTTTTTTAGAGGACATAGAGTAGAATTTATCAAAGTTTATTTGTTTTTTTGCACTGTCTTTGAGGATTATTTTTTTTGTATCAAGCAGAAATAAAACTTCTTCAGTGGAAAATTTTAGGACAGTTTTATTATTGTGTTCTACATATTTTCCGAAGTATTTTTGATCGTGTATTAATTTTGCGTCTTCTTCTTTTGCAATATATATATTTTCATCAAAATATATGGCTTCTACAGGCTCCATACTCTTAAAAAAAGCAAATATTTATATACTTAATGGTATACTAAAGATTAAGGGCTTTTAGAGCCACTTATAAAAAAGAGAAATATTATGGCAGACAGTTATATAGTAAAAAGTAAAATCAGAGAATACGCAAAAAGTAAAGACATGAATGTATCTGCAGAAGCAGATGAAGCATTAAACAGTGCAGTGGAAGAATTGCTTGAAAAGGCAGTTGCAAGAGCTGAAGGAAACTCAAGAAAAACAATAAAAGCAAGAGACATGTAAGTTTTTGTAAATTCGTTTTTTTTCTTTTTATTTATTTTTACCTAATTTTTTTCTTGTGTAACCTGTAAAATAATTAAACGTTTAATCTAAATTGCACATAACTAATGCGACTAAAAGAAGTTTCGGAGCATAGCGGAGAAAATTTGGGAAAATTGCGAGCTGAGCAATTTTTCTTTTATCCTCTTGTTATGTGTCCCGACGACTGGAAGGAGGAGCGTGCAGCGTGGCAAGCGGAACGGAGTGGAGTGCAGAGTATCATTTAGAGATTTTGCGTTTAGTTGCATTCCCACTGACTTACCGCAATAGCTGAATTACAATACGCATTTTTATTTGGTGAATTAGCATCACAAGGACCAACATTTATTTCTAATGTGCCAATTACCGTCATTTTATTAGAGCAATTTATTTTTTCATTAGAAAGCAAAACAATTTGACCTCTGATTTTAGTGTTCAAATAACTTTGATATTGCTTTGAGTCATCTCCGATTATTTTAGGGGACATTATTATCCAGGGATGTTGCATCACACCATTACCAGCGTCTGGATTTGTGCCAGAAATTTTTATTATTTTACCATCGCATTTATCCCAGCCTAATTTATAATTACAATAACCAATATTAAAAAAATAAATTGCACCTGCCATGATTAATGCACATACTAGGACGATTGCAATGACTAGTTTTTTGTTCATAGTTATATAAATTATATTCTAATAATATAAAATTATCTAGCAAAATCTCTAAATGATATTTCGTATAACATCCGACATTAAGAGAAGTTTTTTGCGTAGCAAAAAATTTGGGTGGAGAAGTCTGCAAGACTTCGTAACCTCTTAATGTCTGTTATGTCCCCCGAAGGGTTGATTTTTAGTGTAACGGTGCCGAAGGCAAAAAATCAAAGTAATTTTGGGGGCGTTCTACCTGGCGAGTGCTACAATAAAGAAAAAGAATTGAGGGACACGTTCAAATTCATTTAAGAATGATTTTTGCTTGTTTTAAAATATTAAAATATCTACTTCTATCGTATTCTATTTTATTGCCTTTTTTCTTATATTTTTTTAAAGTTGATCCACAGATTATTCCTTCAACACTCATCCAGAAACCAAATACTATGGTGATTAACCAGAAAATATTATTATTTTGAGATATGTTAAAGATTGGAAAAATAATGAAATGTAAGAATAACGGAATTGTAGATAAAAGCAGAGTATATTTTCTTATTCTTATAATTATCGAGTATTTAGATTGCTTTTTTTCAAAGAATAACATTTTACTTCACCAAATTGGGTATTTTGATATCAATTGGTTCATTGTAATCAGCATATGAATTTTGTATAATGATTTGCAGTGGATATCCATCGATTTCAGCATTAATTATTCTTATATCCATAGCAAGTTGTTTGTTTTCTTTATTTATCCACCACTCTGCTTGAGCATCTTTAATAATGAAATTTCCACTTGAACCAACAATAACTTTATTGAAAAGACCATTTACAAGTTTTAGTGCCTCTTTTTCTGGAACTTCTGAGATTAATACATAAGAATCAACGTAATTCAATTTTTCAGTTTTAACATAAGTCATTTTATCAATACTTCTTAGTCGATTAATCACATTAATTTTACCTAATTTAGAAGATGTATCAACTTCTTCTGTTTGCCATATTCCATTAAAGTTTTTATAAACAGTGTTACCCTCTCGATAATAGTCTTGTTTCGATTGCTTGCCGTTTAACTCAGAAAAAGAGTGCATTTGGAACCTATCATTCACATAATCTATTTCTGAAAGTGTAAAAATTTTCTTCGTTTCTTGATTAAAGGTAAATCGAGTATCGATATTTACTCTTAAGTATTTGGCGTTTTCAAAATTTGAGATTATATCTTTTTTAATCCAGATTGATGGCTTATCAGTATTAGTTACAGTCCAACTAGAAATTAGTAGGGTGGCTATTGAAAACAACATAATCAATATTATAATATTCTTCTTCATATTGTAATATGAGATAAAATAATATTTAAAAGAGTTTCTATTCGGTTTGAGCGTGTCCCAGTCACTTTAAGCCCCCGAAATTATTGAACATATGCAGATATGCGAAGTTTGCCGAAGGCAAATTTGGATGGAGCGTAGCGAAATCGTATATCTGCTGTTAGGCGAGTTTTGACGAAGTCAAAACCAAAATTGCGAAGCGATTTTGCGTATGATGCAGGCGATTTTATGGTATTATTTTCAACTTTTTCTTTTTTTGACCCAAAAGATTACTACTATTGTAATGCCAATGACGAATAAAATTAATGGAAGTATCCTATGTAGTAAAATATCTTGAGGATTAGGATACGAAGTCACAGGATGACACTCCCAGTAAACTAACTTCTTTTCATCCCCCTGATCATAAGTTATAGCCAACCATCCTTCATTTTGAGCTGTTGGTTCTTCTTTCTCTAAATTTATCCCGTTAATTCCAGGTATGTATATGCTTCTATTCTCCCCCACTTTCAACTGTGGTATTTGTTCAATAATGTCTCTTTCATCTTTTAGTATTCTTATGTTTGTTAAAGTTGTATTACCTATGTTTTTTATTAAAATCTCAGAGGATTGTATGTTTGCTTCTATACTAAAGTTATTTGTTTCTCCTTCTCTTATTTGATTGGTCGCACTGCAATCATTAAGAATGATAATAAACACAAGGATAAAGATTAGAACACTTCTCCAATTTGAACCAGAATTCAGAAATTCTTTGATGTTTTTTTTGTCCATCATAATAAATTATTCTTTGTGTTTAAATAAATTCCTAAAAGCAAAATCGCCGAGTAATATGTCGCTTAACATATTGGGATTTAACGAAGTTCGCCGCAGGCGAATTTGGGTGAAGCAAACTGCAAGTTTGCGTAACCGTTAATCTTTTCTTAGGTTCTTTCGTTAGAAACGATGGATAGCCTGCAAGGCTGTTTTGCGAAGCAAAAATCCCGAAGAGTCAGAAGGACGATCGGTGGTGGGTCGTCGGCAATTGGGTTTGGAGATTCTTTGTCTTCTCTTTAAACGAAACCTATAAATATGTTTTGATTAATTATTGTTATGAAACTTAAAAACAAAGTCGCAGTTATTACTGGTTCTTCAAGAGGTATGGGAAAAGCAACAGCATTATTATTTGCTAAAGAAGGTGCAAATATAGTTGTAAACTGTATAACTAATAAAGCTAAAGGATTGGAAGTTGTTGAAAAAATTAATAAATTGGGTTCTCAGGCAATATTAGTCCAAGCCGATATTTCAAAATCCGAAGAAGTCAAAAAATTATTTGATGAAGCTGTTAAAAAATTTGGCACTGTAGATATCCTCATTAACAATGCTGGAATAGGTACACCAAAGGAATTGTTGGAGCTAACATCTGAAGACTGGGAAAAGACATTTAGGACAAATGTGATAGGTACTTTTCTCTGTTCTCAAGAAGCTAGTAAAATAATGTTAAAGAAAAAGAAGGGAAAAATTATCAATATTTCTTCTCTGCGAGGCTTACCTGAATTTGGAAGGTCTGGTTACTTGGATTATTGCGCATCTAAGGCGGCTGTTATTAATTTCACTAAAAATTTAGCAAAGGCACTTGCCCCCCACATAAATGTTAATTCCGTTGTTCCAGGGTTTGTGGATACAGAAATGTCCCAGGTATGGGATAAAAAAACCAGAGAAAGTGCAATAAAGGATGCGTGCCTAAAGAGACTAGTAAAACCTGAAGAAATAGCAAAGGCAAACCTTTATCTTGCATCAGACGATTCAGATGCAGTCACTGGAACT
>DAOVUW010000034.1 GCA_030632385.1 Candidatus Nanohalarchaeota archaeon | reverse complement strand
TATAATTATTTCTTTTTCATCTGGAATTTGAATTCAAGGGTTTATGCAGGTAGAATCTGGTGCATCTACCAATATAAATACATCTTTGTTTTTCCCCATGTAATCATATTGGTAGGATATAGGGTAAGGATAATAATCTATGATTCTTTTAGACTGATTATTTATTTTTTCCAGTGCAACAATTTTAGTTTTTTTCCCTTTTTCTTTTAAAATAGAGGATAAGACAATAGCGCTGCATAATGAATCAGGATCTGCATTTTTATGCACGAATAATACAAAGCTATCATTTTTGCTCAAAATATCATTGATTTTTTCAATGGTCTTTTTTTGTTTTTCGTCAAGAAAGTAGGTTGTATTTTCCTGAATATGAAAATCATTTTCTAATTCCAATTCCCTGGATTTTTGCTTGTTTTTGCAAATTTTTTTTAAGTATAATAAAAAAGACATAAAAAATAAAAAAAAATATTAGTGATTTTATCCACTAATAAAATACATAGCACCCAGCATCAATAATATTACAAATATTATAGACAATAGTCCTGATGATACAGTCGTGCTAGCAACGCCACCATAGAGGAATATTATAATTAGGGCCAAAAGGATAGTCCATCCAATATATTTCTTTGGACCAAGATCATTTATGTTTATTCCAAAGGTACCAAGCAATATAATCAATACTAAAGCGGCAGCAATATAGATTCCTGATGTTCCGAACAATGCTACCAAAAAGACTCCAAAGGAACTCCCCCCGACAGGGTATGCTATTATGAAGAATGATATTATTGCGGATATTAATATAGACACTCTTTTTTTGTCTACTTCTCTGTCCTGTAAGAACGGAGCGGCTAGCATTATTACATATATAATGCATAAAAACAACAACCATGGCAGTACGAAATCATAAAAGCCAAGGTTTTGCATGTTTGCTATTAGTAGGTTGAAATTCATATTTATCACTATTGTATAATTATAAGAAATTGATATTTATAACTGTTTTGCTTTTAAATACTGATAAAATCTTTGATATTATTGTTTTATGACTGTATTTTGCAGATGATCCCTTTCTTGAATATTTTCACAATTTCTGAAGCTTTTAAAATAAAGGGCTGAATATTTTCAGGAGTTAATTCTTCCCCTTCTAGGTATATTATCATCAGATTTCCATCGCTCTCGACATGGAATTTCATTTTTGCATTTTCAAAAAATCGGAGAATATTTGGCGTAAATACATCATGGGTTGCATTTTCGTCCGGAGATTTTAAACTATATTTCTTTGAGAAAATAGGATTGGTGTCAAAAGTCAAGTTGCTGTGTTTAAATTTATCTGCAATTTTAGAAAAAAATGTTTTTGGGGAAAGATTAAAATAAGGTAATTTAATATCCTTTGGTTGTGCACAGGCAACTGCATTAACCGAATGCATGCTATACTGCCCGGAACCCACCGTATAGGCATAGTTAAAAACAGTTAATTTAATTCTATTCATTTCTCCTTCCATAATATTAGATGCGTTATGAGAATGCCCTCGTTTAAACAAATCCATATTCTCTAATGATTTAAGCAGAGTCCCCTCTTTTTTAGAGTTAAAAAAAAATCCAATTTTTCTGGTAGTTTTTTTAAGTTGTTCTGTTCTTTTTTTCTCACTTTGATGAACCAATAAAATTAATCCTGCTAAAAAAAGTAATATTATTATCCAACATTCATATAATTCTATAATGATAAGAGAGTAGGATTTATATAAATATTTTGTATTTGTTTGGCTAATTTCTATAAATATAGGTAAAAAAAAATACATTAACTTCATCATGCAATAGTATCCCGATACTACACAATATTTCGGATACATTAAATGTAGTGAATTTCGCAAGGAAATATTTATTCTATTTTTTCAATCAAAAGCATTGCGCTTTTGATTTGTTCATTTGCTATTATTTTGCTTTTTTTAACAACTATTCTTTCGCTAAAAAGAGGGCAATTCAATACTAATGTTTCATATTCTCCGCCTTCTCCAGCAATATGAAGAGAATATTTTTCATTCAATTTTTTAAGGTATTCTAAAGTGCTTTTTAAATTCATCTCCAGATGTGTTTCATTCAATCCTTCTGCAGCAACTCCAGTAATTATAATTTCAAAATTATTTTCAAACATTTCTTTAAGCAAAGATTCCGGGTCTCTTTCCCATAAAGGAGCAAATGATTCAAGATTGTATTTTTCTGCAATTTTATCAATTCTGGATTTTTGATAAATACTGTTTATTGCTCCTGTGCATATCCCTTCAATATGGTAGTTCTCTTTTGCATTTTTGATTAGATCCTGAAGGTCTTTTAGTTCCTCCTCTTTTTTGCCTTCTGTCTTTCCTTCTATATACGGGATATTCATAAGTTCTGCTTGTTTTTTTACAATATCCACATTAGGATAATGAAACATATAACTCTCATCAGAGATAGAATTCATTGTCATAATACAAGCTATATCGTATTTTTTTTGCTTCATTAAATACAATGCAAATAAAGAGTCTTTTCCTCCTGAAACCAATGCTCCGATTTTCATATTGTGTATAAACCATATATTGTTTATAAGTTTATACACAGCACAATAAAAATGTCTTACAAAATTTATTACTTTTAATGCATATAAATTATTCTATGCCAATTGTACAATTTATATATTATGGAAAAATTCTACACTATTTAAAAAATCAAATTAGCAGGACTTTTACTTATGATTTCAATGAATATTATGTTAAAAAACTAATAAAGACATGGTGTACTGTAAATTAGAATAATATTTGTTTCATAATTTGTTTTTAATAATTTATGATGTCTTCCAATTCAATAAAAAAAAGCTTAAATAAATAAACATAATTTATAATATAGTTAATATTATTTGTGGTGTTGTTATGTTTGATGAAGACCAAAAAAAAGAACTTGAGAAAATATATTTTAAGAGTCTGGAAGTAATTGATTCTGTGACAATGAAGAATGGTGCGATTCTTGCAAGTCCGAAAGATAGGAGATATCCCTATATGTATCCTCGTGATTGTATGCTGATACTCCGGGTTTTGCTTAAGTTAGGAGAAGTAAAGAAAGTGAAAAAGACGCTTAAATTTGTTTTGGGTCTCGTTGGAGAGACAGGTGAATGGTATCAGAGATATACACCAGAAGGAAAACCTGCTAGTTACAGACCATCCCAAGTAGATTGCAATGGTCTTGTGCTTTACATGGTGAAACAATATTATGATCAGACCAAAGATCTGGATTTCTTAAAAAAACACTGGAAAGCAATATATTTAGGAACCCGATTTTTAGAAGAGCACTACATAAAAGAAGAGCAACTTGTGTACTCTATGAATTCTATTCATGAATGGCCTCCTATGGAAGCTGGTTTTGAAATATGGGCAAATGCGTGTGCTTATGCAGGATTTAAAGCAAGTGTCCAGATGGCTGAACTTCTTGGAGAGCATGAAGATAAACGAAATTGGTTAAAGATTGAAGAAGGATTGAAAGAAGCTATCATGAAAAAAATGGTCAAAGAAGGACATTTTATTAAACTGACAAATAATAAGACAATATATGATGCAGATATATCTGAACTCGGTTTGTACATCTTAGGGTTGTTGCCAGCAGATAATAAAATTGTAAAAAATACTGCTAATTTTATTGAAAAAGAACTGTATGATAAAAATCTCGGAGGCATTCGTAGACATATAGAGAAGCACGGCAGACCCGGAAGAAATAATGGTGGTTATGGACCATACAGTATGTACAGTGGGTGGATGGCGCAATATTATCTTGATATAGATGATTTGAATAGTGCAAAGAAATATTTTGACTGGTTCATAAAATACAGCAAAGGCGGACTTATACCTGAGCACGTATCGAGAAAAAAAGACTTTTTATTATGGCAGAAAGAAGCAAAAGAAGTTGGAAGATATTTTAAAAGTGGAAGGAAAAGAGAAGCAGAAACAGTTATGCGTTCTGTGGATTTCAAAAAGAACGATTTAGTTAATTGGGTAATACCACTTACATGGGGACATGCTGAATTTATGCTTGCGTATCATAAATTAAAAGAAAAAAGCCTTATTTAACTGGTTGTAAAAATAGTTCTTTTATGGCATTGTTCCATCCTTTAGGTCCGGGAAGTTTTGTTTTTTTTACAGGAAAATCAACATCAAGTTCAGGATTTGAAGGATTCTTTACAAGAATAGGAACATCTACGACCTGCAGCATAGGGATGTCGTTTGAACTATCACCCAATCCTATTGTCTGGATGTCTTTTTCTTCTTCTTTGTATTTTTTGCTGAAAAGTTCTTTCAATATCAAGACTGCTTTTCCTTTATCATTTCCGCTCAATATATGACAATATCTTCCGCCGGCAGTGTGATTGTATCCTTCTTTTTCAATAAGTTTTAAGATTTCGTCTGTTCTCTCATCATCTATCTTAAATGCTTCGTCGTATTCTCTTTTCTTAGCGTCTGTTGCATCTTCAATTGTCAATCCAGAATCTTCTGAAAGTTCCTCTGGGGACATATCTGAGAAAGCAGTAAGCTTGTATCCTTTTTTTTTGATTTTATTTAAAGCATATTTAAGAAATTTTATTGGCGTCCCGAGTTCAATTATTTTATAGTCGTGGGTTTCTTCGTCATAGTTGAAATCGAAATCAAAATAATTGTTTGGAATAAAGATAGCTCCTCCGTTTTCAGAAATAAAAGGATCTTTTATGTTTAATTCTTTCCTGTATTTTTCAATTTCTGTTCGGGTTTTGCTGGTGCATATTACAATAGGGATTTTCTTGTTTTTCAATAGATTTATTGATTCGAGAGAATCAGCATAAGAATAGGTGTGGTGATCGATCAGGGTGCCGTCCAAATCAGTATAGACTATTTTTTGGACAGTGTATTCTTCCCATTTTGGTTCTGCGTCTTTTTTGAATTTTTTTCTATATTCGCTTATTGTTATCATAGGCGGTCTTTGCTTTTCCTTTATGATTTTTGGTTTCATTTTGTAATCTATTTTATTATTCTCGTCCTTGTATCTTTCTATGACATTGTAGCGGGGTTTTATGTTTTTTACATGGATTAATTTTCCCAATGAATTTGCCCTTTGGGCAAAAACCTGAAGTATGCCAAAAGACATATTGCTCAAAGAAGCAAGATTCTGGTTCCTGTGAACTCTTTTTACTAGATTGACTTGCGCCATTGATTTAAGCCAGAATTTTTTGTTTATATCTATTAAAAGACCAGTTTCGACGCCATATCCTGTAAAGAAAGCTACTTTTTCAAGGACTTCTCTTCTGCCCGCATACTCGCCGGACAATGGTTGTATGAATGCACTTAGTCGTGGGAAATACATATTAAAGAGAGGTCTGATTAAAAGTTCTGTTACTCTGCCACCGCCCAAAGGCACTATTTCTTTTCCTACTTTAATTGGTCTCCTGTAGAATGCCTTGACAAAAGTAAGATTATTATTTGTCAGAAGTGGTCCGACAAGACCATACACAAAGCGCGGATGTATATTTGTAATATCGGCATCAATATAGACAATAATATCTCCTTTTGAAACATACAAGGCTTTCCAAAGTGCATCTCCTTTTCCGCCTGCTTCCCCGTATTTTTTTAATATATCATAATCGTAAAAAAATTTTACGCCTTTTTCTTCTACAATCTCTTTTGTATCATCCTTTGAACCGCCGTCTATCACAATAATTTCATCCAGCAAAGGGTATTTGTCCATCAGCTTGGGCTTGATAGTATCAATGACCTTTCCGATTGTTTTTCCTTCATTTAATGTGGGTATGCAAAGGCTGATAGTCAATCCTTTTTCTTTTTTCAGACTCAAAAGACGCTTTATATTTGAGAAACTAGCTGCTTTATATCTGTTTTTTTCAAACCATTCGTTAATTTTCATTGTATCGTTTTTGTAATAGTATTAATGAAATAAGAATCTTCTTATAGGTTTACTTTGTATATTTTTAAAATAATGTGGTTGATTATTGTTGTTTTTGCTTTATCATCAATCACTGCGATTACATCTTCTTTGCGGATTTTTTCAGGAATGTTGGCGTATATTTGCATAAATAGGGATTTAAACTCATTTATTTTTATTCTCTATTTTTTTCTTATTTTCCTCTAAATTTTTTGTCTTCAAAGACTACGAGTGCTTTGTTGGGGTTCATTATTTAAATTGTTGATAAGATTCTTATAAGTTGATAATATCAGTCAAGGTTGGTAGATGACCTTATTTTTGCTCAAAAGACAGAAGATACCCCTAAAAAATACGAAAAAGGATAATTTAAGCAGATGGATGACAAAACCTTTTCTAAAGAACTAGACAAATGGTAATCGTAGCTTACGATTCTGTTTTTGAAAAAAGAGTTAGAAAAATCAAAGATAGCTGGAAATTAGAAGGAAGATAATTAATTATTTACTCAAACTCTTTAGATTTGATAAGTTTAGTTGCTGTAGTTTCAATTTCTTTTTCACTTAACCATGGTTTTAAACTTTTCAATAATGAAATTAATGTTGTATCGGACAAAGATAAGTCCTTTTCCTCTTTTTGATATAATAGTGAAGCAATAATTTCCAGTTTACCTGCTTTTTTTATATCTTTAGAGAAGATATTTTTAGTCTTTTCTACTATTTCCTGATTTTTGGCAGAAATATGAGAGGAGTTCCCATCAAAATTTTGATAGAAATTAAAAGCATCATGAGCCAAAGAAGGAGAATAAGGTCCTCTCCAATACCAGTTAAAACGATAATTAAAATTCACCCCTAATTCCTTTAAAATATAGGTTAGTTTCTGTATAGTTAATCTATCATCAAATTGATTAATATTAATTTTTCTACCAACAATAGATTCTAAAATTGCAAATAATTCTTTATTTTTAATCAACATATTATGTATATTATGTGTGTATTATATGTATTATATGTATACATATATATTTATATAATTTTATGTTTTTATCCATTTTTATTGATAGTTTCTATTATTGTTGGTATAATATCACTAACTCTTTCTAAACTTTCATCAAATTCTTTTTTTTTAATATCTTTATTTTCCACTATGAAATTATTTATATTTTGACAATTTTCGTATAACTCCCATAGATTGCTCATTACAGTTTCATTGGTATTTCTTGGCGGTTGCTGTAGAAAGTGTTCTATTATGAAAAGAGGGATTTTAGAATATTTTTCACCACTTCGAATATTGCCTGTGTGTATAGAGATATAAGTAATGCCTGTTTTTAATCCATCATATAAGCTTTCTATTCTCGTTTTTTCTGTAGCATAAAACACCTTTCCTGCTCCTTGTAACGCCCATACCATTTCGCTTAATTCATCTTCTCTTACTAATTTAAACTCTTTAAATTCAAATAATTCCTCTTCGTTATTAACCTCTTTTATGTTAAATAATTTGTCTTTGCATTTCTCTAATTTCTTAATTTTCTTAAAAAAATTATCTAATTTTTCTTTTTCGCCTTCACAAATTATTTCAACTTTTGAGTCTCCTTTTATATTCCTGATTTGACCGTTTATAGACATATTATTTGCTATACGCTGTATATATTCTCTTAATTCAGAACCATGAACAGAATTTGCAGTTTCGCCTATTATCATTATGCGTCTAAAATTTCGTTTCATATTTGTATTGGCGTAGTATATTTAATAAATATTTTTATTTTTATTTAAATCCTTCTTTAAAATTCTTAGCTTCCCACCACTGATTTTGCCTTCCGACACGCCTAAATTTTACTTTGCCCTCTATCTGTAGATTTTTTAGATGAATCTGCGCTGTATTCCATGTGACGCCGACTGCTTTTGCAATATCTTCTGTAGTTGCAGGCCATTCGAGAGTTTTCATGTGTTTTAGAATTTTATCTTCAATTTCTTTTGCTGTCATATTGATACCTCTTTATGATATATCATATGATTAAACTTTATATAATTAATTAGTAATTAAAATGATGAGATTAAAATATTTTTCAATGATGGCGATTTTGTTGGTTGCTGTTCTTATCTTATCCGGTTGTGTTGATTCTCCTGAAAAACAAACAATATCAAGCACACCTGATGTTTATAGTATCCAAACAACAACAATGAATTCTGAACAAGTTTTAGATAAATATATGTCATATTTAAATTATATAGGAATTAAAGATAAGATAAAAAAAATTAACTTAAGAAAACAGCTAACGGGAGGAATACTCTTTAAATCATTAGAATTAGATGAAGATCGTCTAGTAAATATTGATTCATCAAATCTTGATTGGATGAAATTTTGTAATGATGCAAAAATAGCATTCAAAGACAATACCTGTGAACAGGGGATAGATAGGTGGAATCACATAAAATTAGAAACTACGATTTTATCTAAGGAAATTATAGAAGAAAATGAAACTGATTCAAAAATTAAAGTAAAATTTATATCTTTTTATAATAACACTTTCCAAATTAATGAAACAATTGATGAACGTATATATATTTTAAAAAAACAAAAGGATTTTTGGAAAATTTATGATTATTTAGATGAAAATAATAAATTGTTTTCTGAAACGATAAATTTAGATGAAGAAAAACAAAATAATGAAAATAGTATTTTAGAAAATAAGAAATCATTACAGGAGCTTAGATACAACCTAGACTTATTGATTAAACAACAACAAGAAATTGAAGAAAAAGCATTATTAAAAAAATTTCTTATT
>DAOVUW010000043.1 GCA_030632385.1 Candidatus Nanohalarchaeota archaeon | reverse complement strand
CATAATTATACTATAAGGGAAGTTCCCGCTGTAACTCAAGGTGATAGAGTACTCGGCTGTAGAAAAGTCCAACCTGCTCTTTGCCATTAAGCATTTGGTTATCAGTTCCCGAGTTGTTCCCGGTTCAAGTCCGGGCGGCGGGATTAAAGTGAGCGAACAAAGGAATTCACTTTTTGTGAATTCCACAGTCTTTTTTTGTCAAAAAAAGGCAGAAAATCTTTGATTTTCTTACATGAGCCACTTTTAACCTTGAAAAGTCAAGTATAACTCGTAAGAAGAAGGATTTTTATGAGTTTTTTTCGCTGTAATCGTTGTAAGGAAACGGGAAAAAAGTCGTACATAAGAAACACAGAAAAAAGTACTGATAAATATTACATATATCTGTAATTTGTTAAAAATACGATTATGTTGTATTAAATCGTCGTGCAGCTTTTTTAAAGGATGTTACCGTCGCCATTCCTTTGGGCTAGTTAGTCAAAACCATTGGTTTTGAAATTTATAATAATATTTTTCCTACTTAAAAAAAGGTGTTGTTTTTAGAAAGTAATTTAAACTACTAACTTCAAATAAATAATATGAATAATACAGAAAAAAGGAGTGCAAAGATAATTCTTTTTTTAGTATTAGTTCTCTTTGTAATTTCTTTGATTACTCTTCTTCATTTTATAAACCCTGAAGAACTAGTAAATGAAATTGGTATTCAAAATGGATATATCCTTGTAGCTGTGGTTTCGTTCTTTGGCGGATTTTCTGCCGGAGGTTCTATTTCTTTTATTAGTCTTTTAATTGCTCTTGTCGCTGGAGGCATGAATCCAATTTATTTAGGCATAGTAGCAGGAGTAAGTTTAGCAATAGGGGACATAATAATATTTTATATTGGTTCTAAAGGAATAAAATTAATTAGAGGAAAATGGGACAAGAGAATAGACAAAATCGCCAATGTGTATAAAAAAAGAAAATGGTTAGAGAAAATAGTTTTTGTTATTGCTTATATATATATTGGTTTTTTACCACTACCGAATGATATTATTATCCTTTTCCTTGCAGCAGTAAAATATCCACCTAAAAAAATGAATGTAATAATAATTTTAGGAGATTTTACTTTTGCTTTAATGATTACACTCTTGGCTACAAAAGGAATTATGCCATTCATATAAGTTAATTATCTATTGATTGTAATGCAGTTAATTCTCCATAAATAAAGTAGTTTAAATTAAAGAGATATTATTTTACCCCTCAAAATTATTCTCTTCTTTTTTTATGGAAAAGCAAGGATACCATCCTAAAGTAAACTATAGGTACGATAAGTTTGATTTTTTACTTTCAGCATCGTTGTACTAAAAATCAATTCCTAGCAGGAAACTATAATAGAAATTTAACGTAAAAATTCCCGGATCACAATTCACAAAAAAATCAAAGATTTTTTATTGCGCCAAAAACCTGTTTTTGAGCATCAAATTTATTCAATATGTTCACAAAACTTCGTTTATCCATAATGTTATGTGTACTTCAAGAAAGACAAATAGAAATCATGCAAATTTAATTCTCTTTAGAATGTGCATGCTTTTTTCATATTATATGTAAAATATGCAAGCAGCATATAATATTCTCTATATATTAAAAGCAGTAAATTGCGTAAAGCTCTTTTATTGTATCTAAAATTTTGCACAACATACTATTTACACACAATGTAAAAATTTAAAAAAAGTCGTCCTATTATCAAACCATATAAATATTGCTTAACTCTAATATATTATGACAACAAATAACATATCAGAAATGCCAAGAGTTGTGGTGGGTATTCTAATCCACAACAATAAGAATGAAATTTTTCTCGCTCGTTCTCATAAATGGAAAAATAAATGGATTGTTCCAGGAGGACATCTTGAATGGGGTGAAACATTACATGGTTGTGCGAAAAGAGAGGTCAAAGAAGAAACTAATCTTGATGTAGATAACATAAAATTAATTGATATTCAGGAAAGTATTTTTTCTGAAGAATATCACGAAAAGAGGCACATGGTATTTATAGATTTCTCTGCTAAAGTTCAAAGCAACAAGATAAAATTAAACGATGAATTACAAGAATACAAATGGTTTAAAACTCAAGATGCCCTGAAAATTGATTTGAATCCGGCAACAAAACAATTTATTGAAAAATTTATAAAAAAGAAAAGCCTGGAAGATGCACAGAATTAATAAACTAAATTGATAGGAACTATAGCTTGTCAAAAAAACAATTCAATAACACCATAAGACTCTCAAGTATTTCTCTTCGCCCAACATTCATTCATTACATTCCCGTTGCACTTTCATTTCTATTGGTCGCTTACAGAATATAATTAAAAAGAAATTTACTCAACTTGTAATTTAGCTTCTTTTTTAATATTAAACAATATTTTCACATAATGACAAATGAAAAAATTGCGTTGTTGGATGCAGGAGCACAATATGGCAAAGTCATTGACAGACGTATCCGTGACTTGAATGTAGAATGCGACATTTTGTCTATGGACACAAACACCACGATTCTCCAGCAATATAAAGGAATTATTATTTCTGGTGGTCCAAGCAGTGTCTATGCCTTAAACGCCCCAAAATACAACAAAAATGTTTTTGATCTAGGCATCCCTGTCCTTGGCATCTGTTATGGAATGCAACTTATGAACTATCATTTTGGCGGAACTGTTGAAAAAAAAGCAAGAAGAGAAGACTGCCAGATGCAAATCCAAATAAAAACAGACAACTTGTTGTTTGAAGGATTGACGCAAACACAGGATGTCTTGATGAGTCATGGAGACAGCATAACGGTTGTAGCAGATGATTTTGAAATTATCGCAGAGTCCACAGGAATAATTGCAGGAGTCAGAAATAAGGAAAAGAAACTATACGGCGTTCAGTTTCACCCGGAAGTTGATTTAACAAAATTTGGCAAAAAGATAGTGGATAATTTTTTATATAAAATATGCAAATTTAGCGGCAATTATACAAAGGAGAGCCAACTGAATAGTTCTGTCAAATATATCCAAAATATGATTGGAGATAAAGATGTACTTGTTCTTGTTAGTGGTGGCGTTGATTCAAGCGTATGCGCGGCATTACTTGCAAAAGCCATTAATCATTCACAAATCCATGCACTTCATATAAATACAGGTTTCATGAGATTAAACGAAAGCTGCCAAGTAGAGCACGACTTGAAGAAGCTGAATCTTGATTTGAAAGTAGTTGATGCTTCAGATGCTTTTTACAATGCTACAACTACAATTGATGGCATCAAAACAGACAAATTAAGCGAAGTTGTTTCTCCTGAAATCAAGAGAAAAATAATAGGGGATTGTTTTATGAAGGTCGCAGAAGAAGAAATAAAAAATCTTAATCTTGATATGGACAAGACCTTTATTGCCCAGGGAACACTGCGTCCTGATTTAATTGAAAGCGCATCAGGAATAGTGAGTTCAAGCGCAGAAGTCATAAAAACACACCACAATGATTCAGAACTGGTAAGAGAAAAAAGAGAAAAAGGAATGGTTGTTGAACCGAATAAGGATCTGCACAAAGATGAAGTAAGGATGGTTGGAAAATATCTTGGACTTTCTGATGGACTTGTCTGGAGGCAGCCTTTTCCGGGACCGGGACTTGCAATAAGAATAATATGTGCCCATGAGCCATATATGGACAAAGATTTCCAAGAGACAAATGCACACCTCGATGAATTTGTCGCAAAATACAATCTTAATGCAACGCTACTTCCATTTAAGACAGTGGGAGTACAGGGCGATTCAAGAACTTACAATTATGCTGTTGGTCTTTCCGGGAAAGCACCATGGTCTGTTCTTATGAATATCGCAAAAGAAATACCGCAATATTTTCATAACATCAACAGGGTCGTCTATATTTTCGGTCAAGAGTACACTAAAACTATTTCAAAAATAACACCGACAAAATTGACGCATGATGCAATTGTGCAGTTGCAGAGAGCAGACGATATTGTAAATAAAAATCTGATGAAATATAATGCAATGAGAAAAATAGCGCAGGCTCCGGTTATTTTATTTCCGGTTTCTTTTGATAAAGAAAATAAGCGAAGATCTATTGCAATCCGTCTTTTTATTACAAATGATTTTATGACGGGCGTTCCTGCTGTCCCGGGAGAAGATATTCCGCAAGAATGCATGGATGAAATAACAGAAGAAATTTTAAGAGATTCAAGCATCAGCAGAGTAGTCTATGATTTGACACCAAAACCACCGGGAACTGTTGAGTGGGAATGATGTGGTTTCTTATTTTATATAAATGATTCGTGCGTAATTAAGAGGATAAAATGGCATCGTACTCAATACTACTTTTAATGTGCAAATAACATTTCTTAATGTATCTAAGGTACTCTTTATCTAAAATAAAAAACGTAAAAGTTAAGTAATTATAATTTTATTTATTTTATGAATTTAAAAAATAATTTATTGATGGTATTATTTTCTTTTTTACTATTATTCATAGGGAGTTGGCTGGGTGCCAGTATTTTAAATATCCTAAGAAATTATTCTACATTAAATATCATAAGAAATTATTCTACAATTTCTATTTTATTTTATCTTTTTTTTTACCTAATTGTAGGTATTATTTTTTCATATATTTTTACAAAAAGAGTAGACCAAATTGAAACAGTTTTTAAGCTGGGCATTATTTTTTCATCAATTATTTCTTTTGTTTTTTTAAATATTTTTATTAATTATAATATTCAGTCTGTTCTTTTTTCTGAAATAAATATAGAAATTACTGAATCAGGCATGTCTTTTTTTATCCTATTGCCTGTTGTGTTTTTGTTTTCATTAATTGCATTTAATTTGCCTTTTTTATATTATTTTTTCAAATATCCTCAAAGGAAAGAAAAACTCTTATTTTTATATTTAATTCCCATCTTTATTTTTATCATAGGTTTTTTTATCTTAAAATTAACATTCGCTTTATTAATAATGCGTTTGGAAAGTTTAGAGGTAATGACTCAATTAGATTCATCTATGATATCAACAAATAGAACATCATGAAAATTATAAACAAAAATTAGAGGATAATGTACAAATATGGATTCAATAAAAAATAAGGACATCAAAATTGCAACATTCGGCAGCCACACAGCCCTACAAATTCTAAAAGGCGCAAAAGACGAGGGATTTAAAACAATAGTAATATGCGAAAAAGGAAAGACGAAACTCTATGAAATGTTTAGAGTTGCCGATGAAATCATTGAAATTCCTTCTTTTGGCGATTATGAAAAATACGAGCATCTGTTAATAGAAAAAAACGCAGTCATTATTCCTCACGGAAGTTTTGTAAGCTATTATAGTTTGGATAAAATAAAGAAAAGCGAGGTTATGTATTATGGTTGCAAGAACATATTGAAATGGGAATCTGACAGAAATCTCGAAAGGCAATGGCTCCAAAAAGCAGGACTAAAACTGCCGATGGTTTTTGAATCATCTGAAGATATAGACAGACCTGTTATTGTAAAAGAATACGGCGCAAAAGGCGGAAGCGGTTATTTTCTTGCACAGGACAAAAAAGATTTTGAAGAAAAAATAAAAACAAAAAAAATAGGTAAATTCCAAATCCAGGAATTTGTTGTAGGAGCGCCTGTTTATATTCATTATTTTTATTCGCCTTTAGACGGCAAGCTGGAGATTATGAGCATGGATAAAAGATATGAATCAAATGCAGATGCGCTCGGTCGTATTTCTTTCAAGGATCAACACTCTATTAATATAAATACAAGCTATACTGTTGTCGGGAATTTTCCTATTGTTGTTCGGGAATCGCTGCTTCACGAACTTATCAAAATGGGCGAAAATGTTGTCAAGGCTTCAAAAGATATTGAAGGACCAAAAGGAATGTGGGGACCTTTTTGCCTTGAGACGATTTTGACAGACGAACTCGAATTTTATGTCTTTGAAATATCTGCACGAATTGTTGCCGGGACAAATCCATTTATTGGTGGCTCTCCATATAGTTATTTGAATTATGATGTGCCTATGAGTACAGGCAGAAGAATAGCCCTTGAGATAAAAAAAGCAGTTAAATTGAACAAATTAGATGAGATTGTTGAATAACATTCCTCTTGTTCATGCTGTGTCGCATAAAAAATATATTTACCTCTTTGTCATCCACCAACAATTACACTTTTCCATATTTCCTAACTCCATTATAAATCCAAACCTTTCTTTTTAATTCAATTAACACATTTTGCGTCAATTTCGCGCTTGCGCAATCACCGTAACCTCTTTTTATTGCCGAAAAATGACCTTCTGTCATTGGCCATCTCATGCCATATTCTGTTTCATCAGCCCAATCTCTGTAACCTGCCTTTTTGAATTTAAGAACCTCTTTTTTTCGCCGAAATGAACCTCTTGCTTTAGTGCTTGCATCTGAACGAATCCTTATTGCTGATTCTATATTGTTCTTTTCGAGGAAATTAAATAATTTCTTTGTGTCAAAAGCGCAATCATTATAGCTTTTGACTACATTTCCCTCGTTCTTGACAACAGAAGCAATGTGTTTTTCTGCAATTTCCGGTTCCGACAATGAACCTTTTTCATTCACAACAACAGTAACCTCAAGAATTTCATCTTTTGTTGCAGTGATTACAACCCTTGCGAATTTTCTTCTTGCTTTGCCGTATCTATTCTGGAAGTATTCTCCTGGGTTTGTCATCTTGAATCCAGAACCATCTGTTCCTTCATGAATTTCAACTCCTTTTGGAGTTGAGAATTTTAAGCCCATTTTAAGAACACGCCTGTGAATTGTTGCATGGTCATTGCATTTAGGAATAAGACCATATTCTTCTAATTTACGGGTTAATGATTCTGCACCTCTTGTGGAGAATTTTTCCACAAATAATGACTGGAAGTTTATCATTGAATTTGGATATTCATAAGGCGCTCCTCGTTTGTTGTTATTCATTTTGGTCAATTCTTCGTCCCATGAAGCAACCCAGTTCAAGTCCAGATATATCTCGTAGCGTTTTAGCAGTTCGTTATGATATTTTTTGTGGTCTCTTTTGTCTATGAATTCTTTTCCCCATCGCTTGTTTTTTGCCATATAAATTGTAGTATCTGGATATTATTGCATGGTGAATTTAATATATATTTCTTATTATCCATTTCAATAACTTTTTCTAAACATCAATCCAATTAGGCACTCCTGCCTTAATTTATGAAGCACTGCTTCATTGGGTGTTATGCCCACTTTCCTGCTTAATCCAAGATGTATTCTGTTGTTGTACCATTTAATAAACTCATTAAATGATTT
>DAOVUW010000041.1 GCA_030632385.1 Candidatus Nanohalarchaeota archaeon | reverse complement strand
TATAAAAAATCCTGCAAATCATAATTTTGTAAGAAGAGGTATCATTACAAAAGGGGCTCTTCTTAAGACATCTGCAGGAAGTGTTAAAGTAACATCGAGACCGGGTCAGAATCAAATTCTTAACGGTGTTTTAGTCCAGTAAATTATATTCATATGATATCTAATATAATCATAAATAAAATTTCTGCTGAGAATAAATTAATTCTTAAAAAACAAGAAAAGAAAATGGAAATTGGCAATACACTATCTATCAAAAAGATAGAAGAACAAGAGCTTGTTTCCGGATCCGATAAAAAAGAGAAAACTCTATTTATTTCATATGAATTTAAAATCATCTATAAAACAGGAGAAAATGAGTTAGGAAATATTGATTTTTCCGGTTCTCTTTTATGGAGAAGTGAAGATATAGAAGAATTCATAGAAACATGGAAAAAAGACAAAAAACTGCCTGAAAAATATTCTTTCATTATAATGAATTCTATACTCAGAAAATGCATTTTATCGGCAATCAATATTTCAGAACAGATAAATCTTCCGCCTCCAATCAATATTCCCATAATACAGGAAAAAAAAGTGCAAAACATTGAATACATTGGGTAAATGAACAATCCTATAGCTTGCCACATAGTATGAATCCATAGTTAGATATTTTAATATTATGGCGGAGTCAAAAGAAAAAGTACGCAAAAGTGAAATAGAAATTCCAATTGGAATTCAATTGCTTTGCTTAATTTTGGTTCTGGGTATTGTATGGAGAATAATTATTTTCTCATTTAACTTTTTTTCTTTTGGAACAGAATATATAGAAATTATTCAATTATTCAGAATAATATTTCATATAGCAATACCTTTGTACATCATAGGCGGATTCATAAAATTAAAATATTCTGCCTGGAAACTCTCTTTTTTATGGTTTGGATATATTTTAATAAATTCAATTTACATTAATGTTGCCTACTTTAGTGGATTATTAGGAATATATTCTAAAATGATTATTTTATTGATGATTTTAATAAATATTCTTGGTTATGGTTTAATAATTTATTATCTTTACAAAAAGAAAAATCTTTTCTATAAGAAGATAGATGACTCCAATGTAAATATTCCTCTTACTATTTCAATAGTGTTGCTTAGTTTATTGATGGGTTTTTGTATTCTGTTTTTGCTACCATTTGCAGTTATAGAAGGTTCAAATCAGTTAGATGGTATGCAAGATAAGACTTATGAAAAATCATTAGATGAATCACAAAATATATCACAAGTAGTAATAGATATATGTAAAGAAAAGGAGAATATTGAATGTCACGGTGATTGTGAGGACGGCTTGGGAACAGATTGTTATTTTGATTCAACAAAATACAACAAGGATGAATTAGTAATAGGTATCCCTATTTTTCTTCCCGAAGAGATAAAAGGAGCGTGTTTTGCTATGTATTCATCAAGTATTTGCGGAGACTGTTATAACAAATTCGAATTAAAAAAAGATGGTGAGTTTAAAGAAATTTCTTGCGAAGAATTCTTTCAGGCAATTGAAGAGAAAAATATTGAATGCAACGATTGTTTGGATATGATCCAGTCAGGATGTTGTTAATGATCTCGTAACTCTTTGTCACTTCATGACTCAGTCTTGTTACATTCTAACATAATTAACACAAGAGACCATCCACGATTCAAAATATGATAAAAAAGACGATAGAGCTTTATTAGTTCTATACATAATATGATGTATTGTAAGCACATTGTACTATTTTTTGACAATTAGAAAAAAAGCACAACATGAGTAATTTATCGCATAGCTTGCTGAGGAATTTTTAATTAAAATTTCTTTGCTCTCTTTAAGTTTGCAAGATATGCCGCAATTTTATTTCTGGTGCTTTTGCTTTTTATCAATTCCAATTCCTTTACAACTTTTTTATTTTCCTCAAAATTGTTTGTTACTTTATCTTCTATTATTTTAAACAATCTCTTTGCATTGTTCTTTATATAGAGTGGTCTTATATTACCCATACTTAAGATAAAGAGAAATTTATAAAAACATATCGAAAAAACAAACAAAAAACATAGAAATATTATCATATCTCAAAATATTTTTTCTTATTTCTTTAATGGTTGTATTTTCATAAATTTTTCTAACTCCATTAATTTAACATTCTCACAGTAAGTCTAAACCATCTTTCTTGATGAATTTTCTTTTCAAGGGTCTATAATGGCATTGAAGCTTTATAATTTATTAAATAAATCCTTGTGTTGTTTGCAGTATCCAAACCAGTGTTCCTTCCTATAATTTGGCCATAGAATGCTTTCTTGCAAGTATGTTTAAATGTGGATAAAATTATTTGTGAGATATAACAAGATGGACTGTCTGCATAATTCTTTAAAAAGAAATATGTCTTTAAAGTATATGAAAGCTAAATATGCTTCGTTTTTGCATACTGTATTTTACAAGGGAAATGAAAATATAGGTCTATTCATGCTTGCAACAGATAAGTATATTCTTATCCCGGATGATTCAATAAATGTTGAAGATATGGGTGTGAAAAAAATTATTACAAGTGCATACGATACACCATTAATTGGTCTTTTTTTTGCAGGAAATTCAAAGTGCCTAATTGTCCCATCAAATATAGACAAAGAGGAAATACAAAATTTAAAGGCAAATCTTCCAAAATCAACAAAGTTACATCTTTTGGATGTAAAGGAAAATGCCCTGGGAAACATGATTCTTACAAATGACAAAGTTTCGTTTATTAGCCCGATTTTAGCGCCGGATAAAAAAGAAATAGAATCTGCTCTTGGAACAAAAACATATATTCTAGATTTGGAAGACAAACTTCTCCCTGCAGTATTTTTTGTACTTACAAACAAAGGCTTTTTGTGCTCAAATGACATAGAAGAAAAAGACTTCAAATATGTGGAGGAAAAATCAAGGCTTGAAGGAGACTATGGAAGTATAAATTTTGGCAGTATATTCATAAAAGCAGGTCTTGTTGCGAATTCAAACAAATATATTGCAGGCGGAAAAACAACAGGTCCTGAAGTTGCAAGAATTGATAAATGCATGGGTTTTATAGAATAAAAGAATTTTACGCAATTTATTTTTAAATATAGTATCCAAAACATTATAAATTAAATATATATTTTATTTACAATGAAAAAAAAGAAAACAAAAAATCAGAAGAAATCAAAAGCAGATAAAGTAGATTCTTCTGTTATATCAAAGCATTCTGATTTTTTGCCTGAAAAAAAAGACATAAAATATTTTTTACTTCTTTTTGCACTTTTGTTATTCTTATTTAACTATATGTTTTCAAGTTCGTGGATTGGAGGAGGCAATGATAATGAAGGACATGCATTTTTTTTATGGAATTTGAAAGACACTATTTCAAATGATAATGTTATTCCTCAATGGACTTCATCTTTTTACGGAGGAAAACCGTTTTTAGGCATATATCCACCGGGCGCTTATTTTCTTTTTCTTCCTGTGGCTTTTCTTCTTAATCCCTTTACGACAATAAAGGCAAGTTGGTTCATTGCTTATATTTTATGCGTTTATTTCTTTTTCATGTTCGCTAAATACATATTTAAAAATTCAAGAGCGGCTTTTTTTTCTTCCATTATATTCATAATGCTTCCTTACTTTAGATCAAATATAGGAAACATGTTCGCTCAGATAGTTGCAACAATGTTTGTTCCGTTAATTTTGCTACTTTATGAGAAAATAAACAAAAAGTTTTCATATGCAAAAACAATATTTCTTGTTATTCTTCTTGCTTTGTGTGCAATAACACAGCCAAATGTAGGGATTGTTATTTGCGCATCAATCTTATTTTTGATTGCGTGGGATTATGTCTGCAATAAAAATTATAATATTAAAAAAATCATCCCTTTTTTTATTTTGCTGGCATTTTTGTGCGCCTTTTTTGTTTCAAATTTAATGCTGTTAAAAACGCTTCACATGGAAAACATGGGGGCAAAAGAATTTCGTCCATTAAAGATGGCAGGATTTTTATTCGAAAATCAATCAGATTATTCTTTTGTCGGATTATTCGGCTGCATCGCCTTTGTCTATGCTTTTATTTTGCTGTTTTTTTCAGGTTCAGCAAAAAAGGAGGATAAAGAAAAACTGCTGAAAAAATATATGATTCTTTCTTTTTTGCTAATTGCAGAATCTGTTTTTTTATATAAACTAAATATCGATTTCATCAATACAGCAATACAATTTGGTTTTAGAATGTTTTCTGTTTTGAGTGTAGCGTTGGCCATTCTTATATATTATGGTTTTGAAAAAATCAGCAAAGGTATATCTATTGTAATAGACAAAAAAAATTATCAAAAATACACATTGCTTGTTATAATCGTTCTTTTGATTGCTTATTCTTATCCTCATATTACAAACAAATCATCCGACGGCAAATTGATTTTGACACAATCCCAGGGAAATGTTGAAATTCCAGAATCCTTGAGAGAATACTATGAGTTTCTTTCAGAAGACAAAACTTTTTTCAGGCTTGATGATCAGACATTTTTGCCTTTTGGATCAAGTGTTATTGTCCACAGGCACGGCATTTTGAACGGCTGTCCTGATCAGGAAGCGCCAAAGTATCATTTTTTCTTTTGGTCAAATGCATGGCAAATGATGAGTACGCCAAATCCGGAAAATTTTGCAAAATTATATGGGGATATTTCGATAAAATACTTTATTTCAAAAGAAGCAATGAGTATTTCTGGTTTTAAAGAAAGCAAATGCACAAAAGATTTTTGTTCTTATGAAAATGAATTTTTCCAGCCACACATAAGACTGGTTCCAAATGTTATTGGAATAAATCAGGAAATGCCTGATGATATGATAGGCGTCTTAAATTATCTTGCCCAGAATAAAATAGATTTCTCCGAGACTGTTTTTATTGGCGAAGAAAATACAATCAGCAACAACTCTCTTGATGTAGGAAACATTGAAGTTTTAGAAGACACAAACTACGGTCATTTCAAAATCAAATTGACTTCCATAGACCATCCACAGTATTTAGTCATAACAGAATCATATCATCCTTATTTTAGCGCAAAATATATTGATTCAGGTGAAGAACTCAAAATACATCGCGGGATTCCGGCAAAACTCGTAATGCTTGTAGAAAAAGATGGAATTATTGAAATAAACTATACTATACCTCATAAAAAAAAACTTATGCAGATTAGTTTATTTTCATTCATGTTTCTCATTTTACTTGCAGTATATTGTTTTAAAAAAGAATTATGATAAATTATAATTATGTATCTTTCAATAATAATACCTGTATATAATGAAGAAGACAATATAATTCCTCTCTACAATGAAATCAAAAAAACACTTTTTAAATTAAACAAAACATACGAAATCTTATTTGTCAATGATGGTTCGGCGGATAATACATTTGAGAATATCTATCAACTTCGGCAAAAAGACGATAGAGTAAGATTGATTTCATTTAAAAGAAATTTTGGTCAGAGTGCTGCAATACAAGCGGGTTTTGACAATTCAAAAGGAGATATAATTATAACAATGGATGGGGATATGCAAAATGATTCCAACGATATTTATAAATTATTGGAAGGAATGAATAAAGGATATGATGTTGTGTGTGGTTGGAGATACAATAGAAAGGATGATTTTCTTAAAAAATTCTTTTCAAAAATATCAAATTGCATCAGAAAAACATTCTTGAATGAAACACTACATGATTCAGGATGTACCTTGAGAGCATATAAAAGAGAAACAGTAGGTGAAATAAAATTATATGGAGAGATGCACAGATATATTTCTTCTTTGCTTAGAGAAAAAGGATTTTCTGTGGGAGAAGTAAAAGTAAATCATCGGGACAGAAAATTCGGTAAAACGAAATACAATATCAAACGATTGCACAAAGGCTTTCTGGATTTATTGTTTGTTGTTTTCTGGTATAAATATTCTACAAAACCACTGCATTTTTTCGGAACACTCGGACTTTTCTCGTTTTTTTCCGGCATTGTCATAGTATTTTATAAAGTGGTATATCAACTGCTTTATCTCCATATTCCTCTTGATTTGGGACCTTTGTTAATTGTATCTGCCTTTTTGCTTTTGATGGGTCTACTGTTTATCCTCTTTGGATTTTTAGCAGAAATAATAATAAGAATTTATTACAAAAGCTCTCAAAATAAAACTTACGAATTAAAATAATAATATGTGCGGTATATTTGGTTTTAACTGGGAAGAAAAAAAGCTTCTCAAAAAAATGTCAAAGACTCTTTTTAAAAGAGGTCCTGATGATTTTGGATTTTATGAAGATAAACACATTTCTTTAGGTCATCGTAGACTCTCTATTATTGACTTATCTAAAGACGGAAAACAACCGATGTGCAATGAAGATGAAACACTTTGGATTGTTTTTAACGGAGAAATTTACAATCATGAAAAATTAAGGACATATTTGATAAAAAAAGGTCATAAATTCAAATCAAAAACAGACACTGAAGTCATTGTGCATCTTTTTGAAGAATATAAAGACAAAAAAGAATTTTTAAGTAAACTCGATGGGATGTTTGCTTTTGCAATATGGGACAGCGAAAAAAAAGAATTATTTATTGCACGGGATAGGATGGGCATAAAACCACTATATTATTATTTTAAAGACGAAAAATTTATTTTCGCATCTGAAATGAAGGCAATATTGGATGCAGATATAAAAAAAGAAACAGATAAGAATATTTTAGATAAATATTTGATGCTTAGATATACTCCCGGAACCAAAACAATTGTTAAAAATATTTCTAAATTACAGCCAGCCCATTATCTAATATTTAATCCAATCAGTAAAAAAATAAACATCTCTTTTTTCTGGAATCCGAAATATCAAGAAAGTGAAAAAAGCAAAGAGTATCTTAGCAAGAAACTCCGTGAGGTAATGAAAAGAAATGTAGAATCCCATACAATAAGTGATGTTCCTGTAGGGATATATTTATCCGGAGGTCTTGACTCAAGTATAATAACTGCACTCATGCGTGAACAGACAGACAACGTAAAAACATTTTCTATCGGCTTTAATGAAGAAGAACACTCTGAACTAAAATATGCGAGAAAGATTTCTGAATGTCTCGATACAGAGCACAAAGAATATATTGTAGATAGCAGTTCTTTTAAGATACTTGATGAACTCGTTTATGCAATGGATGAACCATTTGGAGATACTGCTTCAATACCAAATTATATATTATCTCAAAAAGCAAAAAAAGAAGTCACTGTTGTGCTCACAGGAGAAGGAGCAGACGAAGTTTTTGGAGGTTATGAACAATACAAGTTTTTAGAGTTGGGAAAGACATTTACAAAAATTCCAATGATTGCAAGAAAGAGCATGGCGAAATGCGCCGATATAATGCCTGATTCTATTCTAAACAGCATTTTTCCATATACATCACAACTGGGTGCAGAGGGAATAAATAGATTCAAAAATTATTTTTT
>DAOVUW010000083.1 GCA_030632385.1 Candidatus Nanohalarchaeota archaeon | reverse complement strand
CTTGCATCAGATGATTCAGATGCAGTCACTGGAACAGTATTAGTAGTAGATTGTGGTTTCTGTCTGAAATAGAATATCCCTTTTAATCTACTTCCTTTTGGGCTACAAAGAATACCCTTACAAGTAATTTGTCCTGCGGCATTCGCTGGGGCGGGTGGTCGGGGGTTGAGCGTCCTTCTAATTGAACAACATAGTTAAAAGAAATTTTTGGCAAACCAAAAATTTGGGTGGAGTGAGGTGTAACCGAACGAACCTTTTAATGGATGTTCAATTCTCCGAACGAAGTGAGGACGAGGAATAACTGCAAGCGGTTTTGCGAAGCAAAAATTCCGAAGAGTATGACGCAGGATTTTCAACAAACTAAATGGCAAATAAATTACTGAAAATCCGAGTAAATTGAATTGTACATCTTATGTACGAATCTTATATCCTTTATAGAGGCATAAACTCTTATGAACGAACAAATATCTAAATACCTCAACAAATTGAAATCGAAACAAAATCGCACACAACAGTATTATGATTTTTTCTTAAATGTTTTATTAAATGCAAAATTATGCGCCAAAATATAATTTTTTGAAAGGATGCGCCAGTCTACATTTTGCACAAGTTTTTTTGCAGTGTATTTTTCCGCCACCCATTCTTTTTTTGACATTTTCATAAATTTTGATATTAATTGATACAATTCTTCAGAGATTTCTTCTTCTGTTTTTTTCGTGCAGTTTAAGACATAGATTCCTCCTTCATGCTTTCTCGTTTTATTCACATATTGTCCATATCCGCTAAAATTTGTTGTTATTGATGTTAAGCCCAACGCGCCGGCTTCTACAGGAGTATATCCCCATGGTTCGTACAATGAAGGAAATATTCCGCAACTGCATCCTGTGACAATTTCATCGTAATCCATCGATAATAGCCTGTCTGTGCTGGATAAATAAGCAGGATAAAATACAATTTTGACACGGTCTTCTTTTCTGTTTAAAAGACCATTGTATCTTAGAGAACGCATAATTGGGTCACCATCAGCATTTCTTAGATTAAATGCGCACAGAGGTGGGGTTCCATATGGTCTTTTAAATGCAATTGCCTGTTTTTTCAATGTTTTGATTTTTACATTAAGCAGGAATTCCTTTATTTCGCGGTCTATTTCATTTGAATCCGTTTCGCAGAAAATATCCAGCAGAGTTTCTTTAAATTCATCGTATAATTGTTCAATATCATTTTCAATTATGTTGATTTTTCCAACACCTGTTATTACTTCTTCTTTTTCAGAGACAATATCTGCAGGAACAAAAAGAAATGCAAATACATCTTTGTCTGATTTTTCTTTTTTCAGTTGTTCATTTAATTTTCCAAGTGCATTGATGTAAAAATGAATGCCTTTGTTTGTAAATTCATATCTTCCTGAGAGAAACAAGATTCTTGGATCTTCAGTATTTATTCTATAATATGGTAGGAAATATGCTTTTAGGAATCTTATGATTTCTTTTTTGTGTTCTGTGTGTTTTATCGCAATCTCTTCCATGCTCGGATAAGCATCCAGAGTCAGACCATTTGGAAGCAGGACATCTGGTTTTTTACCAAGGATGTATTGTGATTCATCGCCGGTAACTTCTGAGACTGTTGTAAAAGCATCTGCGTATTTCGCGCAATTTACTTCTGTTTGATGCTTTGCCTGAACTCGATATTTGTATTCTTCTTTTTTAGGCAGAGGATTATGTTCTTTTAATTCTTCATAGATTTTTGATTGGAAATTTTTATCCAAACTCGCCATCGTTCTTCCAAGCATTGTTGCGTGAGTAGTAAACACACTACCCATTTTTATCTTTTGGTGTTTTAGATATAATAATCCAACACCACTCATCCATTCATGAAATTGCGAAACGATTTTTTTTGATTTAAATGCTTTTGATTTTGCAATCTGCTCCAGCAAGAGACCTGTTGCCCAACTCCAGCAAACTGGTTCATCAAACCACCAGTCGCTTTGAATAGAATCTATGCCATACCATTCCCAAAGTTTCGTCTTTATGTCATTTAACTTATGCTTAAAATTTTCAATATCAAGAAGCAGTATTTTTGGTTCATCTGGTGTTGCCCATCGTCCGTAAAAGCATTTTATTCCGAGCTTCGATAAATTACCGGCTATAGTTTTGAATTCAGGAGGCATTTTTGTCTGGATAAATTCATATCTTGCATTATTCTGGTTATAAAATCCTATTAAAAAGTAATTTTGTCCATAATATTTTACCATTGAAGGAATTTTTGATTTTATCACAGTGTAAATTCCGCCTACTTTATTTGCAACTTCATAAGACACTTCAAAAAATACATCTGCTTTTGGTTGAATTTTTTTATCTGAAAGCATACTATATATTAGATAATATATTTAAATATTTTTGTTTTAAATCATGTTTTTTTGGTAATACAAATACTGATGACAAAAGATATATAAAATTCATAATGTATATTTTATATATGCAAATAACAAGAAAAAAGTGCCAAATAAACCCCAAATTATCCACTTTTGTATTCACTTTTATCATCCTTTTTTTATCATTGTTCTTTTTATCCTATAATGGCGTTTTTTGGACTTACGGACAGGAAAATACAGATTTTCCTCAAGTTGATTCAAATCTTTCTTTTAATGCATCAGAAACATTCATTAATTCTTCAATAATTTCAGAAAATACAGAGCCAAAAAATGAAAATTTAACAGTCCTTCCGACACAGGATGAACAAGATATTTTACTAAAAAAAAATGAGACAGAAGAAGAAAAACCATATTATTATTATTCTCCAAACATAAGGAGATCTCTTTACATAGATGATACACTTTACACGGTTTCAAATGAAATGATAAAGATGAATGATCTTGTGGATATGAAAGAAATCAAAAAAATAGAATT
>DAOVUW010000009.1 GCA_030632385.1 Candidatus Nanohalarchaeota archaeon | reverse complement strand
GAGTATATATATTCATGAAATACTCTTTTTTGATTATGTCTTTGCTGGTTTTGACGATGTTTACCAGCGGATGCATAGATTCAGAGATTTCTCAGATTGCAAAAAAAGGCGATGTTTCATTATGCGATAAGTTGGATACTAGTGAGAATATCAATCGTATTGATAAGTGCTATGCTGCTGTTGCAAAGGAGACAGGAGAAGTATCCATCTGCCGGAAGATGCCTGAAAAAAGCAGTTATACAGGCACATGTTATGAAAATGTTGCATTAAAGACAAATAATGAAAACCTGTGTGCAAAAGTAGATGCAGAGGTCAACAGGAGGGAATGCTACACAAGTATTGCAGTTAATAAAAAAGAGATGCATATATGTACAAAACAGGATGGTGACTGGGAGACAGATATGTGCATCGTGGCGTATGCAAAAAAAGCAGGAGATGTTGATAACTGTCGCACAATAGAAATTACAGACACTAAATACAGGGATGAATGCATCCTGCACTTTGCACAGGAAAATAGAAATGAACTATTGTGCGATGATATAAATGACCCAACTTATAAGGATGACTGCTATCTGAGAGTTGCTCCACTCATAAAAGGAAACCTTCTGTGCAAGAAAATTGACAATCAGTACAAAAGAGACCAGTGCCACATGAAGCTTGCAGTGGAAATGGATAATATTCAAGGATGTAATAATATCGAGCTTGAGACTTATTCGTGGTATAGTTGCGTCAAGCAAGTTGCAGTTCTTCGGAAAGATAAACATACTTGCACAATGATACCTTCTGAAAAAACAGAAGAGCGAAAGAGTTGCGAAATGCAGGTGGAAAATGCACTTGCTCGGGAAGCTGCAAAAGAACCTTCGCCGGAGCCATTATATTGATTCTTTTTTGTAAAAAAATAGTTTTGTAATCCCAAAGCACTTTAAATACCACAAAAAGCCATATCAATATGTAATAGTTATTCATTATTAAATATTTTTTCATTTAAACAATAAAAAAGTTTTTCTGATTATTTGAATGTTGATGTCAAAATTAAGATAACTTCAGGCAATTGTGATATTTATAAAACTTATTTTCCTCCCTGTAGTTAACTATGGAAATAAAAGACAGAGTATATGGAATTGCAGAAATTAAAGAGCCTGTTTTAATTGAATTAATCAACTCCAAACCTGTTCAAAGACTAAAAGGAATAAATCAAGCAGGAGCATCTCAATATGCAATTGAAGGAAAAACAGTGACGAGATATGAACATTCAGTCGGAGTAATGATTCTTTTGAAAAATATTGGAGCTCCTGTTGAAGAACAAATCGCAGGATTGCTTCATGATGTTCCGCACACAGCTTTCTCGCATGTGATAGATTTTGTATTCAAAAAGAACAATCCAGATCAGGAGTTTCATGAGATGTTTCATGAAAAAATAATTCGTCAGTCAGAGATTCCTGCGATTCTTGAAAAATATGATTTTAAAATCAACATGATTTTAGATGAAAATAACTTTGGATTGCTGGAGAAAAAACTGCCGGATTTATGCGCAGACAGGATAGATTACACTTTAAGAGACATGATTGCAAGAGAGGGATTCAGCGACAAAATCAACGAATATATTTCAAAGTTTATTGTGCATGATGGCGAAATCATCATTAAAAATAAAGAGACTGCAAAAAAATTTGCAGAGAATTATATGAGAATAGATGAAGAAATATGGTCTTTTCCCAAAGAAATTGCTTTATTTCAGATACTTGCAGATGCAATTAAAATTGCGCTTGAGAAGAAAATTTTAAATGAAAATGATTTATTTAAGGATGATTTGCATGTATACACTAAATTAAAAGAATCTGGCAATGAAAGAATCTTGAAAAAATTAGATATGCTTAATCCTAACTTGAAAATAATTGATGATCCAAAGAATTATGATTTTCATACAAAAAACAAGTTGAGATATATAAATCCAAAATTTATTAATCCAGATAATTCCACCAACAAAGTCAGTGAAAAATTCTCTGAATTTTCAATAAGAATTTCTGAACATATCAAATTGATTGAAAGGGGTCATTTTATCAGAATCGTTTCTTATTGATGTTTGAATTGAATTAAAAAATATAAACCATTAATAAATCAAAGAATAATTTTTCACTCGAATACTTTTGGTCCAATAACATAATCGTCTTTGCTGAATTTTATATTTTTTTTAATTAAATCAATATTGTCAAATTCGCAAATTTCATCTTTCCTGTATTTGTTTTTAATATCAAATATATGAAAGCTGGGTTCTATTTTATCTGTATTTGCTTCGTCGAGTTCGTCAAACATCAAAATTACTTCATTTATTTGATTGCTGAATGTTTTTTTTTCTGCATCTGTCAATTCAATTCTCGAGAGCTTGCATAATCTATCAATATCCTTAAACATATTGTTATTTTAAAGAAATCTTTATATAATTAGATTTTATTGGTTTGAATATGACAAAAACAATAATCGCACAATTGAAAAAAAATAAAAAAACATTTGACCTTTTGCTCGACTTTGACAAGTATCTGGAATGGAAAAACAACAAGAAAATCCCTATTGAAGATCTTATTGTCGGAGAGTACTGCTTTTCTGATATCAAAAAGGCAGAGCGAGCAAATGAAGAAGATTTAAAGGAATGTTTTGGAAGCATTGATCTTGAAAAAATTGCTGAAGAAATCTTGAAAAAAGGGCAAATCCAGATGACGACAAAAGAAAAACAGGAACTGCAGGAGAGAAAAAGAAAGCAGATAATTGACTTTATATGCCGGGAAGGTCTGGATCCGCGAACAAATTGTCCTCCGACACCTGCTCGTATTGAACTTGCATTTAAGGAAGCTCATTTCAATGTTGAAGTTTTCGGAAATATTGATGAACAAATCAAAGAGGCATTAAAAAAAATAATGCCTGTGCTTCCCATAATCATTCAAAAAGATGAAATTGAATTGAAAATACCCATATCTGATTCCAGGGCAGTGCAAAGAGTCGTGCGGGAAAGTGCAAAGATATTGAAAGAAAAATGGACATCTGATTTTTGGATTGTATTTGTGGAAATATCTTCAGGCAAATCAACTTCTTTCTTAGAGCATCTGACTAAAATGTGCAAAAATGAAATAATTGTTAATAAAAAATAATATGGTAATTGTACTTTTTGAAGCAACGCTATTGGTGTTCTTTATTGTACTTTCATTGATTCTGGTCTGGATAAAAGCATTTGATTTTTATGCAATTGTTATTTCTCTCTTTTTTGGAGCTGTTATTTTCAAATACAAAGGGTTTGAATGGTTTTTAATCCTTTTCTTATTTTTCATAATTGGACTTTTAAGCACTTATTATGGAAGGAAAAAAAGAAAAAAAGTAACAGAGCACAAAACAAGAGATTTTGATAATGTAATTTCAAATGGGCTTGTAGCATTCACAAGCGTTTTATTTAATTTTCCTTTTATTTATTTGGGCAGTATTTCTGCGGCTCTTGCGGATACTCTAAGTTCTGAAATAGGAATGATTTCTTCCAAAAAACCTGTTCTTTTTCTGGATCCAAAAAAAACAGTTGAGCCGGGAACAAATGGTGGTGTAAGCGCACTTGGTTTTTTTGCAGGAGGTGTAGGAGCATTAATTATTGCAGTTTCGAGTTATCTTTTATATCCATCCTTCCTAAGTGCAGATTTGCATGATATGAAATTTAAACTACTTATATGCGTGTTTGCCGGAGGTATTTTTGGAACGATAATAGACAGCATTTTGGGGCAATTATTTGAAAATAAAGGAAAAATGACAAACGGAACTGTCAATTTTATTTCAACATTAAGCGCAGGATTTTTTGTTCATTTACTTATGATATTATAATTTATTATGATTGGCGGATTAATTGCAGCTGTAGCAAACAGCGCAGAGATGTTATTGGAAAGATATTTACTTAATGCAAAGCACTTGGGTTGGAAAAAAAGTATGACTATGGGTTTTGGTCTTATTTTTATTTTTATGCTTATTGGAAGCCCTTTGTTTTTTAGTTATTCTTCTTTATATTTATCAAATACAAATATTGCATATTTGGGCATTGTGGTTTTTTTGGCAATTGCATTTAATTCTTTATTCTTTTTCGGTCTGAAGCATACTAAAGTAAATGAAGCAGAACCGTTGATTTTAACAAGCTGGATTTTTACAATAATCAATGCAGCAATTGTTTTTCCCGAAGAAAGAAATGTTTTTTATATTATTCTTGCTCTTATCGCATCGTTGTCTGTTCTTGGTTCTCATCTAAAAAAGCACCATCTTCAGATGGATAAATATGCACTGTGCATTCTTTTGTCTGCTTTTTTAATAAGCATACATGATTTGTTTGTGAAAAAATTATTGGATGTTTATGATCCATTTACTTTTTATTTTGTCCGATGCGGGCTGTGTGCAGTTGCATTTCTGTTTTTGTTTAAAAAACATGCTTCAGGGATTTCAAAGAGTGCATTTGCATTTCTTGCAATAACAACGGTTGTTGCGATTGTAAGATATGTATTTATGTATTGGTCCTATCAAGTATGGGGGCTGGTTTATACAAGTCTGTTGATGTGCATTGCTCCTGCAATAATACTTGTCGGATCCCATATATTTTTGGGTGAAAAATTGCAGACAAAAAATATTGTGGCAACAGTAATTATTGTTGGATGTATTATTACAGCTCTTGTTTTTTGATTACAATTACTCGCTGCGTTTTTTCCTTAGAATGTATTTATACGCAGAAAGAGCTGCTATTGCTCCCTGACCACAGGCAGTGACAAGTTGCCTTAAAGGAGTATCTGTAACATCTCCTGCTGCAAACAAACCGGAGATGTTAGTTTTGCAGCATTTGTCAACTATTATTTCATTTTTTTTGTTAGATTGATATTTAACTTATCCAGAAAATAGGTTGAAGGAACAGAACCAATTTCAACAAAGACACCCTTGACCGATATTTCTTTACTTCCATTATATTCTTTATCTAATTCTATTGATTCAAGCATGTTGGTTCCCTTTACTTTTATAACATTTGTATTGAATATTATTTCTATTTCTTTGTTTTTTGTTACATGTTCCACATTTATAGGTTCTCCCCTCAATTCATCTTTTCTACATATCAAATAAACATGTTTTGCATGCTTTGAAAGTAAAATTGCTGCTTGACATGCTGAATCAGCACCACCTATCACAGCAACTGTTTTTTTATTAAACATCGGAGCATCGCATGTCGCACAATAAGAGACCCCTTTTCCATTAAATTTATCTTCACCTTCTATACTTAATTTCAGTTTTTTTGTTCCGCAAGAGACTAAAACAGCATCAGCGCAATATGTTTTATTTTCATCTGTCGTTAAATTAAATTTATTTTTATCTTCATTTTTTTTTATTGAAATCACTTTGCCTGATACTACAGGAACATTGAGCGAATCAACGGTTTCTTTAAATTTTTTCATTAATTCCATTCCACTTATAGAAACAAAACCAGGATAATTCTCAACATTGGCTTCTTCAACAATCACTCCTCCAAAATAAGAACCCAAAACCAGTGTTTTGAGTTTATAGCGTCCTGCATATATAGCGCTTGTAAGTCCTGCGCATCCAGAACCTATAATAATTAACTGATATTTATCTTCAGTTTTTTGTTCCATATTTATTTAAAAAACAAATCTTAATAAATATATACAATAGTTATTCTATTATGAATTTAAGCAAATTTATTGTTTTTTCTATTTTATTATTCATTTTAATTTTTTTAAGTGGATGTGGAGATAAACAAATATCTTCAGTAAAAGGGGTCATTATTGAAGATTTCGATATTTATCCAAAAAAAGCATACAGCGACGAAGACATAGGCATTAGCGTACTTGTCAAAAATACAGGAACTGTTGATGCAACAGACATTACTGTATCTGTAAAAGAAGATGGTTTTGCTGGAGTAACTGATACAACCATATCTCTTCTTGAGGGATATAAAAAAGGGACGATAAACAACAATGAAGAGTTTGTAGAGTGGTCAACGCAAGCAGATAAAAATGAAAATACATTTGATATAAACTATAAGCCATCTGTTGAAGTTTGCTTTCATTATCAGACAAAGGCAATTATAAAAATAAAATCAATGCCCTTAGAAGAATACAGAATGCTAGGGGAAAGAGGAATCATACCATCTAAATATGTGGAAATTGTGCAGACAGAAGGACCGCTAAAACTGAATATAAATACAAATCCTATTATATTAAAAAAAGGAGCAGGGAATGAAGTAATTAATTTAAATATTGAAATTTCAAATGACGGAAGCAAATATGGAGGAAGTATTTACGATGCGCCAGATTGTGATAATGCAGATATTAATAAAGCAGATTTAACGACAAAAATAATCGGAACTGTCTCTACAGATACACAGACTATTGATTTTTTAAGAGGGAAAGCAACATACAGTGTAGAATTCCCAGCACCATAATTAAAGATACTATGGGGGTAAATAGAGCTTATTTAAAAGGATGCATCTTTGAAAGAAGTGTTAAATCAAAACTTGAGGAGGATGGATGGATTGCAATAAGATCTGCTGGGAGCAAAAAGCCAGATTTAATTGCCGCAAAGGATGGAAAAATTATTGTTATTGAGTGCAAATCTACAAAAAACAATATTGTTTATTTAGAAGAAGAAGAAGTTGAAAACCTAAAAAAGACAGCAGAACAATTTAATGCAGAGGGTATTTATGCTGTAAAATATGCAAAAAACAAAAACTGGTTTATTGTAGATTTTGAAAATCTTGAAAAAACAAACAAAGGATACAGGATTAAGTTGAATAATTAACGAAAAGAATAAATTACTTGACTTTTAAAAAATCCTTTGCTTTTTTTGTCAATTCAATTCTGGTTGTTCTTCCTTGCCTTATTACATCTACAAGCCCTCTTACAGACAGGCTTTTTACGATATGGGAAACCTTTGCAGGAGAAAATTTTGTAGTTCTTGCAATTTGCCTTTGCTTAGTAATCCCATTACCAGATGCGCAAATTAAATCAAATACTTTTTTTTCATCTGGTTTCAATAAAGATATAAGCATGACATCTTCAATATTTTTTTTCTCTGTCTCTTCATTTAACGCTTCTATATTTTCCGATTCCTCTTTTTTTTCAGATTCAGTTGTCTTTTTTTTCTTTGTTTTTTTTGTCTTTGAAAATGATAAAATAATTATAATACCTAGAAGCACTACAATAATCACAGATAATGTAAGTTTATAATTTATTGGGTCTTCCTCTTCATCATTAGGTACAACTGGTTTTGTAATCTTCTCATACTGTACTTTAAAAAAACGAGATTTTCCTATGGTCAAATTTTCTTCAATCCATTCAATCCCAACTCTTCTGCCGTCAATTACCTTAATATTTCCCTCAGAAGGATAATTATTATTTGCATCTAACAGACCGTAACCTTCTGGTATTACAAATAAAATGCGCAATTCATCTGTCGGTTCAATTATGCCATATTCAAACAAAAAAGTGTCTATTGTCTTGTTTAGCTTTTTTTCTTCAAATATGACATTTTCCATTTCATAATTCAAGTTAATAGAATAATTTTCCTGAATATTCTTTATTCTGGTGCATATTATCTGCGAACCATATGTTTTTTCATTCACAAGACAATCCAGTTTTCCGTTTTCGTCAAATCCTTCTACATTCTTTATCTTACTGTAAATCACAAAAGAAATATCATCAGTTGTCAGAGTTTCATAATCAATGGTCATTTCAACATTTATTGTATTGTACTGATTTGCATAAAAATCCAAAGACGTCTGTCGAATAAAAGAAGCAAAACAAATAGAACTCAAGAAATAAAGGACAATAATTGAAATTACGAAACTCTTTTTAAAGCAGGTTTGCATAATTATCTATAAGGATAACCTATTTAAAATTATATATTTAATGATGTAGTAATTCCTGCCTTGTTTACCAAAAAATCTCTTTATGTTCCTTCTTCCCAGCCTGCAAGATATGCTTTTTGTTCTTCAGTCAATTCGTCTATTTCAACACCCAATGCAGTTAAATGAATATGGCTGATTTTTTGGTCAATTTCATCAGGAAGAACATGTAAATCATTGCTTAATTTTCCTTTGTTTTCAATCAAAAAAGCACAACCCAACATCTGATTACAGAATGAAAAACTCATCACCAAAGACGGATGCCCCTCTGCGGCAGAAAGATTTACTAATCGTCCTTCTGCAAGGACATAAATATGCTTATTGTCAAATTCGTATTTGTTCATAAAAGATCTCATTTTTGTGACTTTTGAATTTCTTTTAAGTTTTGCAACTTCTATTTCAATATCAAAATGACCAGAGTTACATAAGATTGCTCCGCTTTTCATATCTTTCATATGCTCGTATCTTATTACGCCTTTGTCCCCTGTAACAGTTACAAAAATATCTCCTTCTTTTGCGGCATCTTTCATTTGCATAACCCTGTGTCCATCAAAATAGGCTTGTAGAGCTTTGAAATGATTTACTTCAGTAACAATGACTTTTGCTCCAAAACTTTTTGCTCTCATTGCAATTCCTTTTCCGCAATCGCCATATCCACAAACTACAACGGTCTTTCCTGCTATCAATACATTTGTTGCTCTTAAAATTCCATCTAAAGTTGACTGTCCTGTCCCGTAATAATTGTCGACCATGTGCTTTGTTTTTGAATCATTCACCGCAACAACAGGGTATTTTAAAATGCCTTCTTTTTTCATTGCGTTCAATCTGATGATTCCTGTAGTTGTTTCTTCGCAACCGCCGATTATTGTGTTTAAGCAATCCTTTCTTTTTGTGTGAACAAGATTTACAAGATCGCATCCATCATCTATTGTAATATGAGGTTCAAAATCAAGGACTTTGTTTAATTGTTCGTAATATTCATCAACACTGACTCCTTTTTTTGCATAAACCCTGACTCCTTTTTTTGCTAGAGCTGCCGCGACATCATCCTGGGTTGATAGAGGATTGCATCCTGTAATTGCGATTTGCGCTCCCAATTCAACAAGACTTTCTACAAGCACTGCTGTTTCTTTTGTAACATGCAGTGCCATGCCGATTCTGACATTCTTAAACGTATCTTTCTTTGCAAGTTCTTTTTTTAACTCAACCAAACCCACCATTTGTTCTCTTGCAAGAGTTATTTGCTTTTCACCTGTTTCTGCAAGATTAATATCTGCAATAGAATAATTTTCTTCCATAAATTTAAGAAGAACTATAATTTTTTAAATAAATCATTAAAAAATCACTATCACTTGGAAGCTCAAAATAAAGATCATAAGAAACCCCACTATTTGCATTTGCCATCCTGCAAACAGCAACTGCTTTTGGTAGAAAGAAATCTTCTTCTTCAATATAAACATACCCTGTTCCATTACCAGAATATGCATAATTATCCGGAAGAATTGTAATATTTTGCCCGTATATATAAACATCCTTTTCCTTAAAATATATTGAATTTATGATTTCAGATGTATTGATTGATGAATAGTTTGAAACATCTCCTTTTTTCGATATGTTAACTCTCAAATATTGATTTTCAAGTAAAAAATAAGAATCATAATCAATGGCTTTTGAATTTAACTGACTGCCGAAAAATACATTTCCTTCTTTTATCCTAAATCTGGGAGAAACAATATTCTCCGATACATTATATTCAAAATAAAAAGCATTCTTTACATCCTCCATATAATATCTGCTTCTTTTCACATCAAGAAATATAATTCTGGAAGACTCTTCTCCTTCTGAAGCAACAGTAGTTACGATTGAATCCAAACCAACTATGTTTTTTTTTGCATAATTAATTGAAATTTGATCTTTTGTAGTTTCCATCCATGGCATGATTATTGTCATCATTACTGTAATTGCTGCCATTATAATCGCAAAATACAAAACTCCTGCAATTAAAGGAGATATTCCTTTTTTCTCTTGCTTATTTTTTTTCCTTTTGCGCATATATTAATAAAAAAATAAATTATAAAAACAAGATTATTTTTTCTCTTTCTTTTTTTCTTTTTTTGTTGTATCCTCTTTTTTCATTTCCATTCTCGGCAGGCTTATTATTGGAGGCAACCTGAATATTTCTGAGAGAAACAATGCAAAAGGACTTGCTTTCATAAAGAGATAATTTATTATCTCTACTTCTTCTTCCGGAAGCATCCTTTTGTTTTTAGACCATTGAGACAAAGACTGTTCTTCATCTTTTGGCTGAAATACAACATTTCCTTTTAGGATAATTGATCCAATATCTGGCTTAAAAACAGAATTAAATGAAAAATCAACAACAAGTATAGGAATTGAATTTTTTCCTGTATTTATTTGCGTCTTGTTTACTGCCTCAATTTTCGGTGTAGTATTTATAGAAAGATTTTCATAAGGTATATTCTTAGCGTCAACATCTAATTTAGTATAATTTATCCCTAGTATTGCCATATTATCACATCTCATAAAATATTTATTTAATCTTTATATATTTATTCAATTAAAGAAATTATGAACAGCGAAATAATCTATTTTATTCTAAATATATGCATCGGAATTTTTATTTGCTATTTTCTATTGGCTAAAACTATCAAAACGCAATATGAACTGAAATTAAAGAAATGGATTTGGGAAAAGGAAAAAGACATACGAGCAGATGCCATCAAAAAAAGCAGGGCTGTTTTAGGTGGAAAATTCAGCGAAAACATCGCTCCATATTTGCCAAATTTCAAGTACAATCCATCTGATGCAAGATTTATTGGCGCACCGATTGATTTTGTTATATTTGACGGAATTTCAAATAATAACCTCAAGAAAATAATATTTCTTGAAGTAAAAAGCTCAAATTCAAAATTGAGTAAAAGAGAAGCAAATATAAGAGAAAAAATAAGAGAAGGCAAAGTAAAATGGGAACTCTACCATGTTCCGGATAAAGTTGTAAAAACAAATAAAAATCTTTTAGATTGATTTTTATTTAGTTTGTAAAAGATTTTTTCATGTTGTATAGAAAATATGCAAGTAGTGTATTATATTTTCTATGCATTAAAAGTAGCAAGTTGCGTAAGACTCTTTTAGTGTAACTAAAGTTTCTTACGCGAATTTATACTTTATTTACAATAAAAGAATAAGCATGCAACTATTTTTCCTGTTTCATAAAGAAATGCAAATTTATCTTTGATGGCAAAGTGTTTTAAATTTCAATTCACAATTCTTTTATGCAAAAAACAAAAAAATGTAATATTCAAAACAAAAAAACCTCTTTTGCAACAAAAAAAGGAATTGCTCCTTTGCTTGCTTCTGTTTTGCTTGTGGCATTCACTTTGGCCATTGGTCTTTTTATAGCTTCATGGTTTCAAGATATTGCGGAAACTCAAACAGAAGGCGCAACATCTGGTTCGCGATCTGATTGTATTTTCGTAACGCTTGCAATGAGCAATACAAATTTTACAAACAGAAACTCTTCTTCTTCAGGAGATTATTATATGACTACACTCGTGGAAAACACCGGCGGAAAAACAACAAATATTGTTGACATCCAGATAATATATACTGATGGATCAACTACAGACGGAACTTTTTATATCAATAAAAGCGGAACTGTCTACAATTATGGCAATGTTACTCTGACACCCAATTCAATAAAATCAATTGTCATAAACAATACAGAGAAAAAAAACATATTAAGAATAAGAGCAATTTCAGACTGTCCGGGCAAATATGCAGAAACAGCATCTATTTCAAATAATCCTTCTTAAGGCAAAAAAAAATTGCTTGCAAATTAGTTGCATTTGATTTTTGGTTTGATATTTCCAAAAATTCAAATTTTGAGTTTTTGTCAATGTTTAAAACATTGATTTTTGAAAAAGTCACATATCTTTTCTACAAATAGTTATGCAACTACTTTTTTTCAAATTTCGCCTCTTTTTGCATTTCCAATGTTTTTTTTGAAATCAAGTATCAAAGTCGAATTTTAGCAATAGTTATAAAGTTCTGATTAAGTTTACTTTATTATGAAGTTCAAAATTGATAGCAAAATTTTTGAAAAATTTCCTGATTTAAATATTGGAATTATGATTGTAAAAGGAATGGACAATAAAGGAACCAATGAAGAGATAATTAACCAAATCAAAGATAAAGAAAAAGAAATAATATCTAATTTTGATACAGAAACATTGTCACAGAACCCGAAAATTGAAGTTTGGCGGAAAGCATATTCTTTATTTGGAGCCAAGCCAAAAAAATACAAATGCTCTGTAGAAAATCTTTATAGAATGATATTGAAAGAGATAGAACTCCATCATATAAACAAAATTGTTGATATTTACAATTATATTTCAATAAAAAATATAATTCCTGTTGGAGGAGATGATATCGATAAAATCAATGGAAATATCACATTAAAATTTGCTCAAGGAAATGAACCTTTTGTCGAACTCAATTCTGAAGAAACAAAAAATCCAAAAGAAGGAGAAGTTGTTTATGTTGATGACAAGGAAGTCTTATGCAGAAGATGGAATTGGAGAGAATGCGACAAATCTAAAATGACAGAAGAAACAAAAAATGTTTCATTGGTTGTTGAAGGACTTCCGCCAACCACAAAAGAAGAATTGCAAAAAATACTTGATGAAATGAGTGAGTTAATTCAAAATGTTTGCGGTGGAGAAATCAAAACTTTCATTCTAAATAGCTCTAATCCAGAAAACGAGATTTAGCGAAGATTCCCGATGAATATAATATAAGTCTAAACTATCTTATTGTATTGCGTTTCAAAATCTTTTTTTATTACATCAACAAGTTCTCTGTTTTTATTCAAATCCATCTTTGCGGCAAGAGATATTTTTTGAGCCAAGATACGCGCAACCTTGCCTTTATTCTTTGCTCCGGCACTCATCACATAAGTTGCCATATAAAGGATTCCATATTTTGGAGAGGGACTGTTTGTTTTGAGATGGCGAAACAAAGCTTTTTCAGCGCCTAAAACCTGTATTGTTGAAGCTGGGAAAAAAGCAAGACGCCTTAAGCTTCCTGCATGTCTTAAGTATTTTGCGCATAAATCCGCTCCAATAAGATTATGCAATGTGGGCGTTTCTTTCTTTAATATATAATCAATCTGTTTTTTTATGCTCTCTTTTTGTTTTAATAATTCCTTTATCTGGTTTGCATAGTCGGATATGCACAGGACTGTTGTTTTATCTTCTATGTCTACTAAAATTTTTTCGGAATTTTTATGGATGTATTTTATATATTTCTCTTCACTATTAAGATTCTGTTCATATTGCAAATAAGGATTGTATAATTCAATTGCGCTTTTGAGATGCAAAAACAAAACATTCATTGACTTTTCAATATCTGTAATCATAGAAGATAAAACAATTACAAGATCTATTCCTTTATCTTTTTCGGCAATTTTATTTTCACATATTTTTATTGCTGTCTCAACAAGTAAAAGTGAGTCTTTTTGACTCAATGAACCCATAATTGAATTCCTAATATATTCTCCGCATTTATTTGGAAACTCATAATCGTAATTCTTCTTTTTTACTTCAAATACAATTTTATGCTTTTTGTATTGCTTTTTCTTTGCAATAGCTTCCAGTAATTTTGCTTCTATCTTCGAAATTGCCTCTTTCGAAGATAAATTTATTTCATCTATTCTTTTATCTATATCTCCTGAAAAATTAATATGCTCTACAATTCCATTTTGAAGCGTTTCAAAAGCATATACTCCTAAAGGACAAAACGAAACATAAATCCGATTTTCATTTCCATTATGGTCTTTCATACAAGGAAATAATACTATTATTTAAAAAGATTAAGTTCTATTATATTATAATATTAACGCAAATTATACAAAAAAAATATAATCATCAATGGTGATATTATGGGCTTATTTAAAGAAGAAAAAGAAAAACCAAATTTAGAATTTGAAGAATTAAAAAAGCAATTATTATCCAGAATCAGCACAATGAATGATACGATTTTGGATTTAAGAGGTCAAATTGAAGAAGAAAGTACCTATAGCAAATCAAAGATTGAGCATATTGAAAAAACGCTTAATTTACTTGACGAAGATATTTTTGAAGTTTCAGAAAAAGTAAATAAAAAAACAGAACATATAACCAAAGCAAGCAAAAATATTATTGATTTAAAGATATTTGCAAAACTCGCTTTGAAAAACAAAGACTTAGTAGACAAGCATGAAGAACAAATAAATTTCATGAATAAAACAATACTGGAAATTAAAGATAGAATTAAAAAGAGAGAAATAGTGATTCCGGCAGGCGATGATACAAAAAAATCCTTTGCCCAATTGCAAAACCAAATAAATGATTTAAAGTCCAGGACCCTTATTGTTGAAAAACCAAAGAAAAAAACAAAGACCAACTAATGCAATACAAATATACTTAATTTTCATTTCCCTTACTATCTTTCGTATAAATAAAGAAATATTATTATTTAAAAAGATTAAGTTCAATTATTATAACACAAACGCAAAAAATATATAGTCCTTAATGGTAGTATTATGGCTTTATTAAAAAAAATAAAAGAAAAACCAAATTTAGAACTAGACAAATTAAAAAAACAAGTATTCTTAAGAATCACTACAATGAATGATGTAATTTCAGATTTACGAAGTCAACTTGACAATGAAAGTGCTTACAGCAAATCAAAAATCGAGCATATTAAAAAATCGCTTGATTTGCTTGAAGGTGATGTTTGGGGAATCAGAAAAATAGTAGATGCAAAAAAATCATTTGTTCGATTGCAAAATCCAATAAATGATATAAAGTCCAGAACTCTTATTGTTAAAAAAAAGACCAATTAATATAATTATGGAAACAAATGCTGGTTTATCAAACAAGAATCACATGCCTGCTCTTATTGAAGCCATGCTCTTTATTTCTCCTGTACCTCTCAAACTTGCAGATATGTATGCTGTTTTAAAAATTCCTAAAAAAGAAATTAAAGATATTTTAGACGACATGATGCTAAAAAATAATTTTTGCGGCATTGAAATCATCCATGAAAATCAGGCTTATTGTTTTAAAGTAAAAGATCAATACTTAGATCATGTCAGAAAATTCAATCAAAACAAAGAGTTTTCAAGAGCAGAAATACAGACCCTTTCCTTTATTGCTTACAAAAATCCGGTAAACCAAAGCGAGATTATAAAAACGCGGGGAAACAGGGCCTACGAACACATAAAATCTTTTTTAAAAGAAGGATTTATAGATATAGAACCGAACGGACACACCAGTGAAATATCTGTAACAAAAAAGTTTTTGAATTATTTTGGAATCAATACAAAAGAAGAATTGCAGGCTTATTTTGAATCGCAGATGCTAAATAATGCAAAAGAAGAAATTGATGAAAATTCATCCACAGAAGAAACTACTCTTGATAAATATAGTCAGAATGAATTAGAAGAATCGCCTGAAGAGATTAAGTGAATCGAACCAACAATATAATTATACAATTTTATGTAATCGTTTATAATTATGGTCTTACTTCAGAATAGAATCTTAAAACATTCGCTATGCTCGCAGAATCTTGTAAAAAGTTACAAATTCCTGCTTAACTTTTTCCTAAATTGGCTGACGCCAACTTTGCACATTTACACATGTAAAATTAAGCAAGAAAATTAAAGTAGAATCACTTGTAAGAAAAACTTTAATTATTTCTTCCTGCTCAAAAAATCATCTGCTTTTTTTAATATGTCTTTTGTATTTTGAAATGTCAATAGATTTATTGCGTCCTTAAAATTAAGCCACTTAAACGCTGTATGCTCATCAGATAATTTTACTTTCATTGTATTTGCTTTTGCAATATAAAAAACAACTTTCTTCTCTGTCTTTTGACCATCATAGACTACAAAATAATTGATTTCTTCTTTAAAATCATCTATATATCTAAAATCAGAAATGCCTGTCTCTTCTTCAATTTCTCTTGTGGCAGTCTGTTTCTCTGTTTCTTTTCCCTCTACTCTCCCCTTGGGAATAGACCAGTGCTGCCCGACAGAATGCTTAATCAGAAGGTAAATTCTTTCATCTGCTTTTTCGCAAAATAATACTGCCCCGTATGCTCTTTCATTTTTTCCCATACACAACACTATCCATTTGCTTTAAATATTTTAAATTTGTTAATTTTTATGCAGCAAAAAAAAGAAAAAAGATTCAAAGCCCAAGGAGATATTGCTGCTATTATTTCTTTTATTGTCTTTCTCGGAGCTGTCCTTCTTGTAATTGTGTATGTAAACCATAGTTCAGACTACAGTACTTTAAAAAAGCAGGAAATGTTCAAAACTGCAAGTGAGGTAATAAAAGACCGGTTTGTAGAAAACGCAAAAGAATCAGTTTATTTATATTTTATTGAACTCTCTAATTTTTCAGGAGAAAACCCAATAGAGTTTTCCTATAATTTCAGCTTTGAAAATGCAAGCGCAAATTCTACAGTTGTCCTAAATTCTAATTTCAATGCAATTGCATCAGATATCCAAAACAATACAATAATATTCAATGCAAAAGAACCAAAAAAACCTTATTTCCTGGCAATATTCCCAAATGATTTTGACGGAAACAAATCTGCAATATCCTATGAAACAGATATTACAAATGGAACAGATTACATAAACAATACGCAGGTCTATGTTGGATTTAAAAGCACAGGAATCCAAAGCATAGAATTTTATGGAGTTGATATTTTGCAAACAAAAGGCGGTCTTCTTTCTACAACTTCATTTGAAAACATCAATACAGGATTTGCAAGAAGCGAAGGACTATTTGATGATGATAAAAAAGTAAAAATCTATGAAAATAATTCATTGATTAGTATTAAATCTCCTTTGGTGTTTAATTCTGATTTGTATTTTGTCAATTATAATTATTTTTACAACGGAGCTCAAAATACATTTGATGATGATCAAACTCAATCTTTATGGAGTGGAACAAGCGACATGATAGCCCTTTACAATGACAATGACGGAGTTGCAATAATTGGAGAAAACTTAAATATTGAGATATTAATAAATCAGACATATTGGCGAGAGATAAAAATAACCGGCGCAGATAATTATAAGATAATTCCATATTATGGAAATTACACTCATGCAATTGCACTGAAAGAGAAATACTTGCATGACATTAATGTAAGCATTGGTCTGAAAAACAAAATATATGGAATTACTGACGAGAGTCTAAACCATACAGCAGAGAGAAATTATTATGAATTAAAAAAAGAATTAGGTCTTTCTGGGGCAGATATGAATATTTCATTTCCTCAAAAAAACACGGGTTTTGGGAAAACCATTCCTAATAATAAAGCAGTTTTTGTGTTTAATTATCCTGTCGTTTTTATAGACAGATATGCAAACAAAACAGTATCTTTGATGAAATTTGCAATCTGGAGAAGCGTAGATTAAAATCAGTAAATTTCGCAGGCTCTTTTATTGTGTATAAACTCCTATCTTATGTATAAGTTTAGACACAATAAAAGTTTCCTTACGCAAAATACTACTTTTAATGTATAGAAAAGATTGTACACCAATTGCATATTTTCTATACAACATGAAAAAATCTTTCACATTGTAAATAAACGGTAAAATTTCGCAAGAGGCGTTTATTTACAATAAAAGAGTCTTGCCCCCAATACTACTTTTAATGTATAGAAAATATAATACACCACTTGCATATTTTCCATACAACATGAAAAAATTCTGCACTATTCTTTTGAATTAATCTGTAGAATTTTTTATTGAAATAAATAAAAATCAAATCCGCAGGATTTTTGCTTGTGATTTTTCCCTGTTGAAGTATTTTGCCCATTTATTTTTCAATTGATGAATGTCGCAATTTAAAATATTCATTAATTTTTCATTTGCTTCTGCTTTTTTCCAGTTTCCGCGTTTGCTTACATTCAGTAAATTTGCAAATCTTGTCCGAAAAAATTCCGTATAGCCTATATCTATATTGACAAGCCATTTTTGATTATTTAAAGCTACAAAGAGATAGTTTCCTTTATCCATGAATTCAGTTTTGAGTTCATCTATTTTGAAGATTGTTTTGACTGAATTATTTTCAGGTACTATTTTTTCAATGGATTTATTAAAGGGGAGAAAATGTGTATGCGCATGAAATACAGTTTGTCCCATACGTCCGTGTTCAAATATTCCTACATTGCCGTAATTTTTTTGCAAAAACAATAATACTTTTGCATACAATTCTTTGTATTTTTCAAAATCTTTTTCATTTAATGCACCCATGCACGAAATATGTTCTTTTGGAATAATTAAAATATACTCAACGCAAATTATAATCGAACATGTTAATCCTAAACTCTGGATTATT
>DAOVUW010000040.1 GCA_030632385.1 Candidatus Nanohalarchaeota archaeon | reverse complement strand
GTTTTTGTATTAAAGCAACCATCTTTTGTTAATGGCACTCCGTAAAATATTATATTATGCGGAGCGAGATATCGCATAACTTTGTTAAGATCATAATAGCACGCAAGAAGAATGACACTTTCAAATTTCTTTGTTTTTACAATGTACCTTACAGCAGAAGAGCCGGTTAAAATATATACTTTCATGTTTAATTTATCAGCAACTTTTTTTATTTCAGTGTATGGGCATTTTCCGCATGATTTGCATTGAATGCCTTCTCTTGTACCATAAGCAGGACATTGAAGGGATCTGAGGCAATGAGGTGCAATCAATATTCGTTTTTTTGTTTTCTCGAACTTTTTTTTATTTGCTTTGTTTTTTAGTTCCACCATTATTGAATCGAGTCTTTTTCTTTTTCCAAAAGATACATAAATTGTTCTGAGGGGCATATAAAAAAAATCAAGTATTTTGGCAAAAAAAGAATACAATATTATTTTTCGGGTCAAAGCAATATATCCTGCAAATAGAGCAACAATAACAAGCAATGCACCTATTCCTGCACCGTATATAATTAATTTTCCAACAATATCATACATAATCATAACCTCATTTTTTCAATAATTTCTTCAACATTTGCTGCTGTATTAAAACAGCCGTCTCTTAAAAGTGTAACTCCCTGAACAGGAATGATAAAAGATAAATCATGCATGGATTCATTAAGTTCTCCAAAACACGCAACACCAATGGCTGCTTTGGGTTTGTATTTTCTTATGATTTTCATTACAAAACTGTTTCCCGGAACAATAAACATTTTGAAATTATATTTTTCGCATTCTTTTTTTAAGCGGGCATAGTCGCATTTACCACACCCCATACAAATATAACCAATTTGCGGATCGCATCGTGCCTTGCATTCTGGATGTCTCATGCATTGAGGACCTATAAATATTTTGTTATCTTTAACCTTTTTGAAATCTTCAACAAGAGTTGCATTTCTGATTTCAATCATGATTTCATCAACAAGTGTTTTTTTGATGGAAAAGACACTGCATATCCATTTTGTTGGAGCATAAAACATATCGAGCACGAAAAGCACGAAACGTGGGAAAATTATTTTTTTTTTTTGAAAAGAATAAACACCAATTCCCAGTGCAATAATTATTAATATTGAAACAAAAATTAAACTATAAATTGTAATTATACCTATAAACTCATAAGACAATTCCATTTTACTTTGATAGATTTAATTTTAAAAATCTTATGTGAGAAAATTAAAATATTATTTTATACCTATTGCCAAATCTCCTATTTTGTACGCACCGCTGGTTTCAATAGTCAATCTATTTGTCTGTGTCAAAAACACAGAAACATTCAAAGGAATCTCATATGCCTTTGAATCTGGACTACTTATTTGGGTCTCAAATTCATTTATCCTTATTTTTATTGGTCTTCTCATTGTAATTTCATCTATTGTAAAATTCAATTTCACATTATTTTTTTTCATCAAATTGATGTCTTTTTCGCTTAAATAAAACGAATATTTTTTATTTGTAACTGTATCTGTATCATAATATTTTACAGAAATATGCACATTACTCAAAATATAATTTGAATCTGATTTTGTTGAAAACACAACAATATTTTCTTTCGGCATCATTTTTGCTTCAAGATTTGAAAATGTCATTTCGTATTTTTCCATCGGCAATGGTTTTTGACTATAAACAACATTATTGTTTATGATTATCTCCAATGGACTACTCCGCACTGCTTCTTCTACAATAAAATCAATGATTCCTTCATTCCATCCGTCTATTTCATAATCTTCCAAAGGTATGGGGAAAAAAACCTCAAATACATCTTTTTGAGCAATTATCTTTAAATCACTAATTATATAATGTGTTTTTCCAAAGACATTTTCTGACTTATCTGCGATTATCGTAATATTGTAACTGCCTGTTGAGTTCAGAGATTCTTCTGGTATTGTGAAACAAACAAGTCCTTTGTCTTTGGATCGATATATTGTATTATTGCCAATTTTCACTATCAAATCACCCATAGAACTGTATTTTCCATCAACATTAAACTCAACAAAAATATTCTCAAAATTTGCCGGCCTCTCAAAATATATCGTCTGCCCCTGCTTTGAAAAAAGCATTGCTGTTATTTCCATATCTTCGCCTATTTCTTTGATTATCTCATCCTGCTTCTTTCCGCTGCTTATATTTACCCCACTTTCTCCACCAAGATTAAAAATTCTCCTTGCTGACTTTACAGTACCAAATGTCCCTACATCTTTAGAAAGAAAAACTGTTTTTTTAGAGCCAAATAATGAATCGAAAAAGCCAAAACCATCTCCTCCATCACTTCCGTCACTCAAAGAAAACATAATTACAAATGCGAAATATATTATAATTCCACCCATTATTGTTTTTGAAAACAAATCCATGTTTTATAAATGACGTTTAATTATTTAAATCTTGTTTTATTGCGCAAAAAGAACTGAATACATATTATTTTTAATATATATATTTGTATATACTATCCCACAGTATAAAAAATGTTAATGGTGTTTTCTCCTTATTTATCTTCTTTCTTGATTGTAAATAAACTTGTAAAATTTCGCAAGAAGAGTTTATTTACCTCATTAAAAAATTCTGCACTATTCTTTTGAATTTAAATCTGCAGACTTTTTTATTGTTTTTGGTTCAGGAGTTTTTTTTGAATTATCCTCTTTTTCGTCCTTTGGAGCTTTTTCCTTTGGCTCTATTTTCTCTTCTTCCTTTCCATCGCCGTCTTTTTCTTCAGCTTTCACTTCTGTTTTTTTATCCGATTTTACTGTAGTTTTTTCTTCAGCTTTCACTTCTGTTTTTTTATCCGATTTTACTGTAGTTTTTTCTTCAGCTTTCACTTCAGCTTTTTCATCGGGTTTTTCTGTAGTTTCTTCTTCAGCCAATTTTTCATTTTCCTTTAATTTTTCTTGCTCTTTTAATTTGGCCTGCTTTTTTTCTTTCATCTTTTCTTCTTTCTGCTTTTCTCTGGATTCCATATCAATACCAATGATATTGACGGTCATGATTTTATCTTTTTTAAAAAACTGAACTTTAACCATTCTTGGAGGATTTTTTATCCCTTTCTCCCATAGTAATTCATTTAACTCCATTCCTATTCTAACATTTTTTAAATCAGTTTTTGTGTGCCTGGACACATATTTCTTAATAACAAAAATGCTTTTTTTTGCTCTAATTGTATATTTTCCTTTATTAAACACTTCTTTAAGTGGAATTGTCGCTATTTTCATTGGTTGCTTTTTTTTCCCTTTTTCCTTTTTCGCAGTTTCCATGTTAATCGTTATATCTTTAATTTAGAACCTCTTCTCCAATGTTTGCTTCTGAATCGTTTTAAACTCCTGTATCTTGCTCTTTTTAATCCAAAAACTTTTATATCAATCCATCTTGGTGAAGGATTTGCTGTTCTGTGGGCGACTGCCAATTTTATTTTCTTACCGAGTGTTTTTTTACCCATATATTATTCAAAAGAGCAATATCTTTAAATAGTTAAACCTCTCACTGCCGTATCGGGAATATTTTCCAAAAGAATAAAATTATTTTATGATTATGCATTAATGTTAAAAGTCGAATTAACCAATTTTATAGAATCTATGTATCTGGACAATACCAATTGTATTATCCATTGAAACTATATGCCAATTACATATAAAGATTTTATACAACATGTGGTTGTCTTTATAGAAAAATCCTGCAAAAATTCATTTATGTAAAACTTTAAAAACCACATATTTATTCTCTGATATGAAAATTATTGAAACCATAGAAGAAATGCAATCCTTTGCAAACCAAACTATAACTGAAGGCAAACATATTGGCATAGTTCCAACCATGGGATATTTACACGATGGTCATATGTCTTTAGTCAATAGAGCAAGATTAGATAATGAAATAGTGGTTGTAAGCATATTTGTAAATCTTGCTCAATTCTCACCAAATGAAGACCTATCTACTTATCCACATGATTTGGAAGCAGATAAAACTAAATGCGAAGATTCAAATGTAGATGTTATATTTTGTCCAAATGAAAAAGAAATGTATCCTAGTGTACCTCTAACTTGGGTGAATGTAGATATCATAACTAAATACCTTTGTGGTATTAATCGTCCAAATCATTTCAAAGGTGTTACAACCATAGTTGCTAAATTATTCAATATTGTCAAACCAAGTAAATCTTATTTTGGTCAAAAAGACTATCAACAAAACAGAGTGATAATAAAGATGGTTGAAGATCTTAATTTTGATGTTAAAATCATAACTTGTCCAATAATAAGGGAGAAAGATGGATTAGCAATGTCTTCCAGAAATAAATACTTGGATGAAAAACAAAGGAAAGAAGCAGTTGTTTTAAATAAATCATTAGAAAGAGCAAAATGGTTAATTGCTCGGGGTGAAACCAATGCATCCAAAATAGAATTTGAAATAAAACAAATGATAAATAAAATTTCTGGGGAAATAGATTATATTGAAATCAGAAATGCCAAAAATCTATATAAGATAGAATTAATTCAAGATGATGTTTTAATTGCTTTGGCTGTTACTTTTGATAATATAAGATTAATAGATAATATAATTATCAATAATAAAAAACTATGAAAAACATAATTGTGGGCGTAAGTTCTGGAATTGCATGCTATAAGGTAATTGATTTAATTGAATCTCTAAAAGGTTTCAATATAAATGTAATCCTGACAAAAAATACATTAAATTTAGTCGAAAAAAAAGATTTTGAAAAAGCCTCTAAAAATAAAGTTGCAGTTGAGACATTCAACGAGAACATAAACTATAAAGATTATCTAAAAAATAAAAAAAACATAAAGCATATTTCTATGGCTCAAAAAGCAGATTTGATGATTATAGCACCGGCAACCGCCAATATAATCGGCAAAATAGCTAATGGTTATGCAGATGACTTATTGACTACAACTGTTTTAGCAACAACTGCCCCGATCTTAATCTGCCCCAGCATGAATGTTCATATGTGGGAAAACAAAATAGTTCAAAATAACATCCAAAAATTAAAAGATACAGGTTACATTATAATAAATCCAGAATACGGAGACTTGGCTTGTGGATACAAGGGAATGGGTCGTTTGGCTAATTTAGATAAAATAAATAAAAAAATTCTATCTTTAACTAACAAAAAAACAGACCTTGAAGGGAAAACTATTCTAATAACTGCTGGTCCTACCGTAGAACATATTGACCCCGTAAGAATTATAACAAATAAAAGCTCCGGCAAAATGGGTTATTCTCTCGCTCAAAAAGCAGCTTTAAGAGGGGCTAAAGTAATTCTAATTTCCGGTCCAACCAATCTGCAAAAACCATTTGGTGTCAAAACAATAAATGTTATTTCTGCAGATGAAATGTATAAATCAGTTAAAACCAATATTAAAAAAGCAGATGTATTTATTTGTGCAGCAGCAGTTGCAGATTTTAAAATAAATCCTTCAAAAAATAAAATCAAAAAACAAAATTCATTTATTTTAAAATTAGAGAAAAACATCGATATTCTGAAAGAAATCTCTAAGAAAAAAGGAAAAACCAAACTTATTGGTTTTGCTCTTGAAACTGATGATTTAATCAAAAATGCAAAAAAAAAGATGAAAGAAAAAAAAATGGATGTGATTATAGCAAATAAATCAGAAACATTAAATAGTGATAAAAGTGATTTTATTTTAATAAGCAATAAAACATTAAGAAAATTTATCAACATATCAAAAAACAATATAGCGGAGGAGATACTAAATGAAATTAGGTATTGATTTTGGAAGTTCTTTTACAGATGCAGTAATAATGCAAGATTCCAAAATAAAAAAAACAATCAGTTTTGATAAAAAAGACAATATTGATTTGATTCTTTGCAAATTAATTCCAAATAAATTTGAAGAAATATGTGTAACTGGTTCTGGGTCTTTAAAATTAAGTGATGAAATTAATAATATTAAAATAAAGAAAGTTGATGAGATTAAAGCAATAGGTTTTGGTGGATTATATGTCTCTAATAAAAAAGAAGCTTTAGTTATTTCTATAGGTACTGGAACAGCAATGATTTCTTGCAGAGATGAAATAAAACATATTGGTGGAATTCCGATTGGTGGTGGAACTATTTTAGGATTGGGAAAACTAATCATGAATATTGATAACTTAACTAAAATAGATGCACTGGCAAAAAAAGGCAATCTGGAAAATGTTGATTTAACTTTAAAAGAAATTTATCCTCAAGGTATTGGTTTATTATCTGCAGATGCCACTGCTTCTCATTTTGGAAAACTAAAACAATATTCTAATGAAGATATCGCTTTAGGTCTCATAAATTTGGCAGCACAAAGCATAGGCACATTGGCTGTATTCACTGCAAAGGCTGCAAATCATAAAGAGATTGTTTTTACCGGTCGCTTGATAAAATCCAAAATTTTTAAAGAACTTCTTGAAAAAAGAATTTATATTTTGAGTAAAACTCCAGTTACTATTCCAAAAAATGCAGAATATTCAACCGCAATAGGTGCAGTTATTGATGTTAGTTTAGTTCAAGTTTAACACTTCCAAAAATTAGAATTTTAACTTTTTTTATACTTTAAATATTAATTTTTGAAAAATTCATGTCATTTTTTCGTAACCACCTTTTTCTCAAATTTCACTTCCTTTTGTAGCTTTAATGCCTTTTTTAAATAAAGTATCAAAGTCTAGATAAAAAAAACTAATATTGAAAAAAAGCAAAAACAGACATACTTTATTGCACGGTATAATTAATTAAGGAGATTGTCCTGTTTGTACTCCTTTTATATTAACTGTATTGTTGTAATTTCCCGGAGATTGCGTTGCCGGAACATTTAGATAAAATTTCAAGTAAACATAATCTCCATTACTTAATCCCGAACCAATCTGATTTCCTGCATATTCTGTATCCAAAACAGAGCATGCAATTCCAGGAACAGTGCTATTTGTCGTGTTGTAGCAATATGTCTCATTTCCAAGACCAAGCAATATTCCATTAGATGGATTGATCAGATTATCATTTGCCTGAATATATAAATCAACTGTATATGAACCTGTCAATACTACAGACACATTATATTGCGTAACACTTACATTATTGTTTCCATTTGCCGACAGGTTGTTTGCAGGCAAATCTTCAATATCCCAGCTGATTCCAAAAGCAAGAGGATTAGATAGACCAATTGCCACTGAGAAGGATTCAATCGTGAAATTAAATGTTGCATTCAGGTAAGTCCCATCCATGTTTTCTAAAACCACATTATTCTCATCTGTCACGGCGGCATAAACTCTGTAAGTCCCCTCCCCATAGCTTGCATTGGCGGTTGTATTCCATTTGCCGTTGAAGTACTGGTCTAATTTTAGTAATCCTGTTGCGGAGATGTTTAGTGGAGTTGTGCCATCGTAGACTGTATCGTCGTCTGCCCACTGGCCTAAGGTTTCATTGTAATACTGGACTTTCATGAATAGGTATATTTCAGAATCTAATGAGTTAGTATGGTTGTTGTCAATTTTGGATTGGTTGGCTTCTTCTGCTGTGTATTCGCTGAAGCCGGTCACATTGAAGGTTAACTCGCCTGTGTCTGTATCCCATGAAAGGATTGTGCAGTCCGTACAGTCATTTCCGTCTTTTAGGATTTTGGGGTAGCCGAAGTTCAGGTCATACATTGTAAGGTTTGCTGAAACATTCAGGGTCGGGTACATTGAGGCATTTACAAATATTGAATTAGAAGTGATTTCTACTGCATTGT
>DAOVUW010000084.1 GCA_030632385.1 Candidatus Nanohalarchaeota archaeon | reverse complement strand
GCAGGTTTGGAAAGAGACTAAGAAATGGCTGGCAATAACGCCTTGGGGCAATAAAGAAGAGTTTAAACTGAAATTAACTGAAGGGTTAAATAATCCTGAGTTTAGGATTAAAATGTTCGATTATTATTTGCGTTGAGTATAGCTTGACCTTTTTCTTCGCCAAGAACGAATTCCTGCTTCGGCTCTGTTTGAAGTAGTTTTTGACTTAAACCATTTTTTTAGTCGTTTATTATAATATGCCATTTTTTATTGTTTATAACCCATATTTCTATTTTCATAATCTATTATAAATCATCTTTTTTTGCTTTTCTGATGATCATAGATCAACTAATATTTGCCATTTATATATTTCTGCTTTGATTTTACGAATTTTATTCGCTGTGTGCCAAATAAACAAATATGTTTATTTGAGAAAATCAATGAATCTTATTCAAACCCTATTTTTCCGCAAAAATATTTCAACTCTCTGTATTTAACGAAATTTATCATTACTCTTAAAAACTTTTTGCTTATATCTGATAAAAGTTAGAAATATGGTTTCAAAATTAAAGATACAAAAACAAGAGCAATTATGCCAGGAATTGAAAGATGCAAAAATAATTGGCATAGTTGATTTTTATAAATTGCCTGGCGCACAGACTAATTCAATTAGAAAAGGATTAAGAGATGTTGCTACAATCAAGCTCTATGGCAAAAAAATTATACTAAAAGCATTAAATACTGTTAAAAATGGAAAAAAAGGCATAGAAAAATTATTATTGCAAAAAGAAGAAGAAGAGGCAAAACAGGCACAAATACCTGCCCTGATATATTCCAGTATCAATCCTTTTGAACTTCAGAAAAAAATAAGCAATGAAAAATCAAGTGTTTTTGCAAAATCTGGCGATGTCGCAACAGACAATATTGTCGTTCCAAAAGGAGATACAAAACTTCCTCCTGGTCCTGCAATATCAGATTTAAAGAATCTAAAAATAAAAGCATCAATACAGGGTCCTAAAATCGTAATAATGGAAGACAAAGTTCTTGTGGAGTGCGGCAAAGAAGTGGATGGCAAAATAGCTGAAATGCTAATGAAACTGGAAATAAAGCCAATGACAATAACACTTAATCTAAAAAAGTGCTATGAAGACGGCACAATCTATGACAAAGCTATACTCAATATAAATTTCGAAGAATATAAAAACAATCTTTGCGAAAACCACAATAAAGCATTCAATTTGGCATATACTATTAACTATCCTATACCGGAGATCACTGAAATGAAAATAACAGAAGCTTCACTACAGGCAAAAAATCTGGCAATTGAAGCAAATATCATCAACAAAGATACAGTTGATTCTATCTTGTCTAATTTAAATTCAAAAGCAAAGAGCATATGCGTTTCCCTTCCAAAAGAAGCCTTGGGAGACATCAAAGTCGAAGAAAAGAAAAGCGCAGAAGAAAAACCAAAAGATGATGCAAAAAAGGAAGAAAAACCCTCTGCTGAAGAAGAAGAAAAGAAAGAAGAAGAAGCTGCTGCAGGATTAGGTGCTTTATTTGGATAATTGTTTGTTCTTTTTGATTAACCCATAAAATAGTCTTATAATATTTTTAAGTTGATTTCAGAATTTATGCACGACAATAAAAAAATTCGAATAAAAAATAAAGGCAACTAGAATGCCTATTGAACAGACTCTGCACTTTTATTTATATTTAACGTATTTAGGCTTTGTTTAATCTTTCCAAAACAGTGTCTATTCTTTCCTTTAAATCACTTATCTCAAATGGTTTTTCAACATAATCTTCACTCGTAAGAGAGCCCAATCCTTTACTTAAATCATCTGTTTTTGCAGTGAGAAAAATAATAGGGATATTCTTCCATTCCTCGCTTCTTTTTAATTTCGCAGTGAGTTCCCATCCATCCATCTCTGGCATCATAATATCGAGCAATAACAAATCAGGAAAATCTCCTTCCTTTAATCTCTCCAAAAATTCTTTAGCGCTATTTATTGGTATTATATCATAATCTGATATTGCTTTAAGTCCTTCCTTTATAGAGAACAAAACATCTTCATTGTCATCAACTGCCATTATTTTTATTTTTTTCATAATATAATTTAACTTATTGATTTATTTAAATCTTTCTTATTTTGCGCATATTGAGTGTTGTTGCACGAGCAGTAAAAACACTGCTAAAACATTTTTCAACAAATAAATACTGTATTTTTCTCAATGAAAAAATAAGTGTTTTTTCTTCTGACATTTGATAATTTGTTATTCTTTATATGGAGTCTCTTCATATCCTTAATATTTTTGGTTAAGAACATTATTTGTTTCTATGGGGGCGTCCACCAGATATTGCTAATTGCTTATGACTCCATTGGGCCATTTTAATTTACTTGATTTAATAAATTCTGCGTTTGTAAGATTATGATCATCTATAATCTTTTTCACCTTCTCTGTAACCAAAACGACATTTGGATACTCAATTACTGTAAAGAAGTCAGACCCATCCCATTTCTTTTCATCAACAACGATCCCGTATTCATAAGCAGAATATCTCTTTAGTCCACACACTTCGCATTTAGATT
>DAOVUW010000038.1 GCA_030632385.1 Candidatus Nanohalarchaeota archaeon | reverse complement strand
GATTTTTTCATGTTGTGTATAAACTTCAAAATACGAGACGCAGTTTATACACAATTAAAAAAGAATTATGGAAATAACTAAAAATCACAACACATTAACATTTGAGGAATTATTAGACTCTATTGGACAAAAAGCAAAAGAATATCTTGAATATATAATGAAAGAAAAAAACATTATGCCTTTTGATGATATGTCAAAGTACAATATTTTGTATTCTTCTTATTTTGACAAGAGCGTTCTGAGTTTAGAAAGGCAGATAGAAATACTTAAGCAATTGCCACCTCATATGAAAAAATACAAAGAAAAAAAGAAAGAATTATTAAAAAAATTAAAAAAATCAAATAACACCAATTTAGAAAAACCAGCATGGTGGACGATAAGCACTACTGATTCAAAAACAGGATACCGTCTTTCTATTGGACTCAAAAATAGCGGATGCGAATACTGGAAGAACAGCAAAGATTTTGTTGGGTGTACAAATTGCGGGTATTTTACAGGAACGCTGGGTGGTCAAAATCCAACACAGAAGCAAATAGTAAATCAATTCGAAAGAGCACTATTAAATGCAAAGAACTACAAATATGATGTCATTGAATTTTTAAGCGACGGGTCTTTTCTAAACAATAATGAAGTTTTTCCAGATGCAAGAAAAAAACTTATAGAAAGAGCGGCAAAAGAAAAAAATATTAAAAAAATAACAATTGAAAGCAGACCTGAGTACATAAGCATTGAAAAAATTGAACAGCTTATTGATATCTTAAGAGAAGACCAAAAACTCAACATTGCATTTGGTCTTGAAACAAGAGATGTATTTATCCAGAATTTCTGCATAAATAAGGGATATGGAACAAAAGAATTTGAAAAAATAGTTGAGATGATTTTTAATATAAATAAAAAATGTGCTAATAAAATCTGTGTTTTTGTGTATGGTTTGATAAAACCCGCTTATCTTGAAGAAAAAGAAGCAATCCAAGATATGGTTAGGGCAGGAGTGTATATCAATAAATTATCAAAAAAATATCCATTTGATATTTATATGAAATTAGAGCCATGCGTTGTTCCTGACGGAACGCTATTGGAAATTCTTTTTGATGAAAAAACAAGCAGTGGAGAAAGAAAATATACGCCTCCATCTTACTGGTCTGTTGTTGAAATCATAGCGCGTCTTGAAAAAGCAAATGCTGTAACCAAATTAAGAATAGGTTCAAGAGAAGATATGGATGCATTCAAGGCAATCCCTGCTGTATATTATGATATAGGAATGATGTCAAATTATGATTTTATTATTTATGAAGCAGTCCAAAGATATAACTATCACAGGAATATAGTACAGTTGCTTCTGGATATTGAAATTGCATTTAATGACAAGACATTACAAGAATGGAAAAATAAAGTAAAAATACAACACCCTTGTTTTTTGTCTTTGCATAAAAAATACAAGTCGAAAATGAATATTCTTAAAAAAACAGCAGAATACAGTCAAAGAATGAAATTTTTAGATAATCTTTTCGAAGCATTAGATATCATCGAATATAGCGAGCAAATACAAAGAAAAGCAAAAAATATATGGGCAAAAAATATTGAAGAATCAAAAAAAGACATAAAAAAAACAATTGAAAAAATCATTTCATCTTATTTGCCGAACACAAAAACCAATATCGAACATATTGAACTGCTCAATTATGATTTAAAACTACTTAGGATGCAGATACAAATCCAACATGAAAATAAAAATTACGGTGTGTGGGTTGGAATTCCAACAGCAAGAAGAGTTAATATTCAAGAGGTAAAATAATGAAATTAAAAGAAAAAATAAGTAAATTCATTGATTCTGTCATTAAAAAAACATTTCTAAAGACATTTTACTCAATAGAATTAAGCAATATTGAAAAAGAAATAGCTCAAGATTCAATTAAATTTAAATACAAGCCATGCATATTCAATGCAATTATTTCAGGAATACTAATAATTCCCGCAATATTGATTCTCGATACAAATACACTTATGTCTGTACTTATTCCCATAACTATGGTTGTTGGAAGTGCATGGTTCGCAATTTCTCTTGCAAATATGAAAAAAAAATTCGAGGATTTTGGACTTGAACTGACCACAAATATGTTTGAAGGATTTGTTACTTCTCTTGTAATGCTCGGTTTATTGACTTTATTTTCCCTAATGCCAAATTCTTTATTTGCACCAATTACTGTAATTGCAAAGCAATATTTTATAGTGTGCTTAATATCAGGAATTTTAGGAACCATAGTAATATTTAAATTGCTCTTTTTGGTATTTGCAGGTGCTCTTAAATATGACATAAACGATGCAATGCTTACAGGACAAAACGAAGCAGCAGAGAGATATTTTAAAAAATCATTATCTTTGCTTCATACCGCTTCGGAAAACCTTCGCGCAGGAAAAGGAATTGAAGTTGCAAATTACTATATTGGTCTGTCATTTTACGAAATTTTTGCTTTTATTCAATCTGCCGGATTGATGAACGGGCAGTTAAAAGGATTGATGGATGGTGCACATAAATTAAAAAGAACCCCAGATATGGGTCAGGAAGAAGCAGATAAAATTGCTCTTGATCTTATAAGAAGCTTTGTTAGCTATTGCAAAAATGTAGAAGGAGTCAAGGCAAAAAAAAGTTTTGAAAATATTAAAGAAGAATTCAATTGTATTGAAAATAATGAAAATGAACCGCAGGCAATTGTAGATACGCGTTTATCTACAATAGTTGAAGAAATTGCAGAACTGCTTGAACTGGAAGGAGAGTCATTGTTTAAAGAGAGGAAAAACTAAAAAACAATATTATGGAAATGAACTTCTTTTGCAAAATTTATTATAATCTTTTCTTAAATAAAATAGATATAAATAAATTAAAAAAAGAACAAAAAGAAATTACAATAATCAACATCAAAAAGCATCTCAATATTTTTATTTTAATGAGTTTAATTATGCCTTATTGTTACTTTGTAATAACAAATTATTACATCGATAAAATAGATATTGTTATTTCTTCTCTTTTAGGGGTTTTGTTAATTTCAGGAACTGCGTGGTTTACAATGACATTTGGAGCAATTCCAATATCATTTTGCGACTTTGCAGTTCAAATAACTGCACACTTATTTGCCTCGTTTGCATTCTCGATGGCAGCAGTTTTTGTAGCTGCATCTATTGCAGTCCCTTTTCTATCACCTATTCTTTTCCTGTGCTTTTTTACTCTTTATTCTGCCAGCGTAAAATATGATATAGTTGATGCATTAAAATTAGGAATCGATGAAGCAATTTACAAGCAAGCCAAAGTGGGACGAATTTATTTTGTCGGTGAATTAAAGAAGAAGAAAAATACAGGAGGTACTTGTGACAAATAAAATAATGAAAGTTTGCGACAATTTGATTAAAAAAAAGATACTGAATACTTTTTTTAATATTGGATTGAGTAATATTGAAAAAGAAATAGCAGATGATTCAGTTAAAAATAAATATAGACCTGGTTTAATAAATGCGCTAATTTCAGCAATATTGATAAGCCCTGCAATTTTGTTTTTAGATGTAAATATTTTGATGTCTGTTTTGATTCCGGTTACTATGGTTGCGGGAACTGCATGGTTTGCAATATCTCTTGCAAATATGAAAAAAAAATTCGAGAATTTTGGACTTGAACTGACTGCAAATATGTTTGAAGCATTTGTTACTTCTCTTGCATTGCTTGGCACACTAACTTTATTTTCCCTGACACCCACTTCTTTATTTGCGCCAATTATTACAATTGCAGAGCAATATTTTGTAGTAAGATTGATATCGGGAATTTTAGGAATATTAATAATATTAAAACTCTTATTTCTTGTGCTTATCGCATCATTAAAATACGACATAAATGATACAATGCTTACCGGACAAAATGAGGCGGCAGAGAGATATTTTAAAAAATCATTATCTTTGCTTTACACTGCTTCAGAAAACCTTCGCGCAGGAAAAGGAATTGAAGTTGCAAATTACTATATTGGTCTGTCATTTTACGAAATTTTTGCTTTTATTCGATCCGCAGGATTAATGGACGAGCAGTTAAAAGGCTTGATGGATGGTGCACATAAATTGAAACAACATCCTGATATGAGTCAAAAAAAAGCAGATGAGATTGCTCTTGATCTTATAAGGAACTTTATTAGTTATTGCAAAAATGTGGAAGGTGTGAAGGCAAAAAAAAGTTTTGAAAATATAAAAGAAGAATTCAATTGTATTGAAAATAATGAAAATGAACCGCAGGCAATTGTCGATACTCGTTTATCTACAATAGTTGAAGAAATTGCAGAACTGCTTGAACTGGAAGGAGAGTCATTGTTCAAATAATAATATGCATGATTATTTGCTTGATTTAACGGTCCCGCAGAATAGGTTTACCATAGATGGTATTCCAACTCAAGTTAGAACTAGAATATTGGATGGCAATGATGCTTCTCTGCCAAAAATAGTATTCAAAGATTTCAATACGCAAAAATGCTCTTATGAAAAAGCAGTTTCAATTGAAACATTTGCATTTAATGGAACTACATTACTTTCTCCTTGGGCAGTAAATGACAGATATGATTTAGGCGTTCAGCATGTTAAATATAGCCAATTAGAGGGAAAATTACTTATTTTGAATTTTGAACCCGGAAAACATTATGGTGCTTTAGAAATTACAGAACTATTGCAAGATAGGGGTATTTTAAATAAGCATGGGCAAAAAGTAAATGCAGATAAATATATTATTCTTTGCAGAACCGGTCTAATGGATAAAATCTTGGAAATTGTTGATGAACAAGGAGTTCCTGATTATGATAAACTAAAAAAAATCCAGAAGAATAGAACGGGATTAAAAATCGAAGGTGCAAAATTGCTTGCGAAATTAGATATCGCACATGCATATTTAATAGATAATATAAGTTTTGAAACACTGGAAGATTCAAAAAAAGGATTTGTTTCAACACAGCTACTTATGAATCCCAATGAAAAAGAAAGAACTTTTGCCCCTCTTGTCTATCATATTGCTAAGACAACCAAACAGGAATTTAAATCATTAATTGAATTAAAAAATATTTATGTCAGAATTGAATTAGGCAATATTTTGGACATTCTCTTGCCCGGCTATCCTGTTTCTGTTAAATTAATCAAAAAGCAATAATCTTGCAGTTATTATTGAGTTATTCGTATTTTAAAAAAAAATATTATGATTTTGAAATAATTAATTACCTCCTGCAAAGCACTGTGGCTTCCAAATTGGCTCTTACCACAATATTATTTTTTTAGTTTGACCCAATCACAGCAGAGCTTAGGGGATTTCTTTTAGATTAAAAATCGCAGATTTATGATATTTTTTACAGCGCCCCTCCGACCAGATTGAGTATATCTTTTATGTAATTTAGAATTTCAAGAAGATTATATCTAAAAACACTTCTTGCATCAGAAAGCTCTTCAATCATCTTATTTGCTTTTTTATTTAATTCCTCTGTCGCCAAAAAATCATTTTTTAAGAAAGCAAAAACAGCGTCTTTATTCAATGCAAAGATTTTATCCAGCATCTTGCTTTCATCATCATTTAGCTTTTCCTTTACTTGTGAAACATAGATGATTAAATCAGCAATTCTTTCAAGCTTTTCAGCCGCCATCCTAAAATCCATATATCGAACGAGTGGCTCTTCTTCATTCAAAAATGTCCTGTTTGAAAAATGTTTTCTTACATCTCTTACAAGAATAAAATAAAACCCAGATAACCGTTTATCTGTTTCCTTTAAGTGTCTTTTTAGCATCTCTTTTTCTGCATTATCTTTTGTCGAATATATTTCCTTTAATTTTTCGTGCATGTTGCCTGTGAGAAAAAAAATTCTTCGGAAGCATTTCTTTGGTGTAAGTGTATCAATATCATAATTATTTATGTTAAGATATCTTGCGTCTTCTTCTATTATTTCCACATTTATGAATTTTTCAAGATACTCGTGTATCTTTCTTGCCTGGTTGGAATTCTTTATCCTGATTTTGATAAAATCATAACCCAATAAATAAAGCCTGAAAAAAGCACGCTCAAAAGTATCTTCGCTATAGTTTAATTCTTTTTGAAATGTTTTTTTTGTCTTTTTTTGCCCGGAAACTAAAAGCATGCCGTCAGATAATAAAGTATAATATATCTTATCTCCTTTGCCTAATTTATATGTCTTTATCCATTCTTTTGGCAGGGTTGCAAGATAGGAATTGCTTATCTTCTGTATTTTTCTTTCCATAGCATTTTATTTGTATTATTTAAACTACTTTAAACTATTTAAACATAATTTATATATGGCTCAAAATACATATATTAATGTAAAATAATCCACAAGATTCTTGTTTACTCCGTGGATATTGAATCATGAGTAATTATCCAACGGAAGTGATTAACACAAAATTAAAACAATAAAAATCTCGTGGAAATCTGTGTAATCTCGTGGATAAGAACATTACTATAGATAAAAAAAGAGCTATTATGAAATTAACAATAGATGAAATAAAATCAATGAAATCAAAAGAAAAAATAACCATGCTTACTGCTTATGATTTCTCCACAGCAGGAATTCTCGACGGGAATGTAGATGTTATTCTTGTCGGAGATAGTCTTGGAATGGTTGTCCTTGGTCACGAAAATGTTTTGGATGTGACAATAAACGACATGGTAAGACATACCGCCGCAGTTTCAAGAGCAGTCTTAAAATCTCTTGTGGTTGGAGACATGCCTGCAAACAGCTACAACAATAAAAAAAACGCAATCCTCAATGCAAAAAAATTAATCAAAGCAGGCGCAGATTGTGTCAAGATTGAAAATGAACACAAAATAGCCCAAATACTGATTGAAAACAAAATACCTGTAATGGGTCATATTGGTCTAACCCCCCAGACAATACAGGATTATAAAACACAGGGCTCTGATGAAGAAAGCGCAAACAAGATAGTTCAGGAAGCAAAAGCACTTGAAAAAGCAGGATGTTTTGGAATTGTCCTCGAATGCATCCCGTGTCAATTGGCAAAAAAAATAACTCAAGAACTGAGCATTCCCACAATTGGAATAGGTTCTGGTCTTCATTGCGACGGACAGGTCTTGGTCAGCAACGATATGCTCGGACTGTTTGAAAAATTCAAGCCGGCTTTTGCAAAAAGATATATTAATCTTGCAGAGCAAATGAGAATTGCATTCAGGCAATACAATAAAGAAGTCAAAGAAAAACAATTTCCAAAAGAAAAGCCTGTTTTGAACAACCTGCAAAGATTTATGTTTAAATCAAAAATACACAGAGCGACAGTCACAGATGCAAATATGGATTATGAAGGGAGTATCACAATTGATGCAGAATTAATGAAAAAGGCATGCATCATTGAAGGTGAAAAAGTTCATGTCTTGAATATCCAAAACGGAGAGCGGATAGAGACATATACAATCAATGGAAAAGCAAATTCAGGAGAAATATGTGTAAACGGAGCGGCAGCTCACAAATTCAACAAAGGCGATAAAATCATTATTGTTTCATATACACTACTCAATGAAGCTGAAATAAAAAAGTTCCAGCCGAAAGTGGTTCTTGTTGATGGAGATAATAAGATTTGTGTTTGAATGTGAGAGTTGGGAGATGTTTTGGATTAGCTAAACTAAAAGAGAGGTCTGGGGTGATTCTCGTAGATTGTTTTATATGGGGCAAAAACTTAAATTATTAATTTTTGTTGTTTTTGATATTTTTATTACCTAATTTGATCCATTTTTCAATATCGCGATAATCTCTGAAATATCCTTTATAATTCAAAATAGATAAAAATATCTTATCGAACATATAAATAATATTCTTGGTATCTTCTGAAATTTCATCTAAGTTATTATAATCATGAAATTCTCCCTTATGAATGAGATTGTTTCTTATTGATGGTGCTTTGCAATCAAAATTATCTCTTTTAAGTTTAAAATCAAAAGAATCATCCATGTATGTAAAAGTTATTTTTCCTTTATATAGTATATTAAGAGATTCATCAAAAGAAAGATGTTGATAAACGAACTTATTTTTTGGATTTAAAAGAATGTCCATTTCATCATCATTAAGATTTAATTTACTTTTGATATTTTCTCGAAATTGAGCCTGTCTAATTTTTTGAATATTATAATTTTTTTCAGCTATAAAATAATCTTCATAATGT
>DAOVUW010000050.1 GCA_030632385.1 Candidatus Nanohalarchaeota archaeon | reverse complement strand
TGCATGTTGTAAAAAAGATGCATTTATCAAAAAAGAGTTTTTGATAAAGCAAATAACATGGAATTTGATGAGAGTTTAGATGTGACTTGAGTTAAGAGAATAAGGTGTGTTGTTTTTGTTGCTTTGCGCAACAACACCATTTATTTATCTTAAACAATTAAACTATTAAAACATTAAGTTATATTATTAACAATATGACAAACAACATAATACAAATGGCAGCAAGTGGATTCGCCCCTGCGCCAATTACAAAAGGACTGATAAGATACGGGGCAAAAAAGCTTTATTTATTTCCTCTTTCTGATGAATCAAGCAAACTGACATTAAAAAACATACTTTCCCGTGCAGAAGAAGATTTGGGAATTGAAGTAAAAGTAATATCTAAAAACCAATACAAAATTGGAGACTTAGTCAAAGAAATGCGAAAAATTATTCAGGAAGAACACGAGCAAAATAATCAGATATACATAAACCTCTCCGGCGGAAGGAAAACCCAGAGCTTTTCTCTCTACATTGCCGCATGCCTTGAAGGAATAAAAGTATCTAAAGCATTCTATATCAGCGAAGAGGAAAACGAGTTTATTGAAGTGCCACTTATTCGCTCTTCTGTAAACACTCTGCTTTCAAAAGAAAAGTTGGAGATTCTCGCAATTGCAGAAGATAAAAAACTAATAACAAATGTGAGGCTGACAAAAATTCTCGGCAAGACCAAGCCACTTATCCACAATTATTTAAAAGAACTCCAATCATTAGGCTATTTATCTTCAACAAAGTCAGGAAAGGAATTTGTCTATGAAATAACTGAAGCAGGGAAGATGCTGTTGTAATTATTTATCAATCAACCCATTGGCAATTTTATGGCATCTATACTGAATTATATTTTTCATCTTTATATTTCTTCCATTGTATTTTATCTGTTTTTCAAATGTCTCATTTAACTGCTTTATCAGCACTTCTTTTCCTTTTTTGTTTAAATTCAAACCATTTTTAAGTTTGTCAAAATATTCTTTTTTCACGAGTTTTTTTGCAAACAAATACAAAACTGTCCTGTCTGCCAAATACCTAAATGGTTCAATTAAGTCAAACACAAGCGATTTTTTATTGTAATTGTCTGTATGCACAAAACCAATATATGGGTCAAGCCCGGCAATGATGCATGCTTTTTCAACTTTAGAATAAAGCACACCATAACTGTAATTCAAAAGACAATTGAATTCGTCTTTTGCAGGATTCCTGCTTCTGCTGTCAAATTTAAATTTTTCAGGCATTATCTGTTTGATTGAGCTAAAATATATTTTGGCGCACATTCCTTCCAAGCCCATCATTGTCTGTCTTTTTTCTTCAATTGTCCCTTCTAGTTTTTGAAATTTTTCTTTCAGATTATTCATTTTATCTGTGTTTTTATCAAATTCTTCCTTTACCTGCGGTCTTGTGGACTTTAATTTATTCAATGTCTCCATTTGTGTTTCTACTTTTTCTATTGACCATTGCCCTGCTAATTTCAGACCTTTTTCTTTTTCTGATATTTCAAGTTGCTTTCTTCTTATCAGAGCAGTGCTTCCGGGTTTAGAATGCCACACTCTGCCATAAGGAGTTCCGTTATAATCCAAAAAGATAATATCAATATTATTGTCCACTGCAAGCTTGATTGCGTCGGTTGATAAAAATGCAGAAGTTGTTATGAGAATTGATTTTACTTTTCCAACAGAAATCTCAGTGATTTTATCTGTCTTTACCACAAAGCAATTGTTCTGTTTTTTCAAATAAGCCCCTCTTGTGTTTATTACAAGGTCATCCATAGTTTATTTCCTTATCTGTTTCAAAGTTCCAAAACCTCTTGAAACAGATTTTCCTATTCCTATATAATCAGGAATCAAAAAATTTACATGAAGTTTCCCGACAAAAGCCATTATTGGAATTCCCTTCAACATTGACTTTCTTATTTTTACTTCAACACACGCTTTGATTGTTTCTGCCACGACATAATCCAGACCTTTTGCTATTGAAAGAATATTTGCTGTTGCAGTTTTATTTAGAAATTCCTGTTTTTCTTCTTTATTCATATCTTTAAATAATTTGTAATTTTTTTGGCTCAGAGCAAACCATGGCGTCATAAATTCGTAAATATGTATTTTATCACTTAATCTAAATTCTTCCTGCTTAATAGATATATTTTGCTCTAAAATTTCATATTCTTCTTCTTTTATTTTTATTTTACTGCCGTATTTATTGTAAATTTGCATTAATACATCTGCACCTTCGTTTATGCCGACAATCAAGGGATTATTTTGTATTATTTTATATTGCACAAGAGGATATTTGTAAATGAATTTTGATGCATTGTGCTGGTGCAATAATTGAAATTCATTAAATTTTGTCGCAAAAAAACCTCTTACTTGAGCGCCGTTGGCTATTATTTTTTTATCTGATTTTAGCGTCAAAGCCAATATCTTTAATTTCATAAATTTAATATTTCCTTGAAAACAATACTGTTTCTTTTGAAGGTTTTCCATAGACAATGCATTTTGCGTATTTTTGTTTTGGATTGTTTGGAATCAATACGATTCTCGCTGCTGTCTTTTCTTTTATTTCTTCATCGCATTTTTCATCTCCGCACCATCCTGTTTCGCAATATCCATTTCCTTCTTTTATGATGCTATCGAATCCCTCTCTTGTTTTTGCAATAGAATATCGTTTTTCAAGATCTTTTTTCGCAAAATCAAATAATTCATTTTGTATTTCATCAAGCATTTTCGGAATTTGTTTTTCAACATCTTTATCAGGAATGATTTCTTTTTTGCCCAAATCAGGATTGTTTTTTATTCGTGTTTTCCAATTTCTCCGAACAGCGCAAATAGAATTATTTTCAACTTCCTGTCCTCCAATCTCAATACGCAGAGGAACTCCTTTTTGTTCCCATTTGCTGAATTTATAGCCCGGGCTTTTGTCTTCATCTAAATCAATGACAACATCTAAATTTAGTTTTTCAAGAGATTCTTTTATTTTTTTTGCTTTGGATACAACTTTGTTTTTGGACTCAGTTTTATAGACTGGTACAATAGCAACAGGTATTGGTGCTATTTTTGGAGGTATGATTAATCCATCATCATCACCATGCGCGAGAATAAGTCCGCCAAGTATTCTTGTTGAAAAACCATAGCTTGTCTGGTAAGCAAACTGCTTTTTTTCATTTTTGTCCTGAAAAGCAATATCAAACATCTTTGAAAAATGCTGTCCTAGTAAATGTGAAGTTCCCATTTGCAGGCTTTTTCCATCAGGCATCATTGCCTCAATCGCAGTTGTATAATCTGCGCCTGGAAATTTATCGTGGTCTGGCTTCTTGCCTGGGATTACAGGAATTGCAAGAAGATTTTCGCACATATCGACATAATCATTCAATGCTTCTTTTACTTCTGTCTGGGCTTCTTTTTTTGAAGCATGGCATGTGTGCGTTTCAGTCCACCAGAACTCTTTTCCTCTGATGAATGGTTTTGTTACTGTCTGCTCCCATCTAAGTACATTGCACCATTGATTGTGCTTAAGCGGCATATCTGTATAGCTTTGTATGAATTTTGCAAAAAAATGATACATTATGGTTTCAGAGGTAGGTCTTATTGCTAGTTTTTCAGAGAGTTCTTCATTGCCTCCTTTCGTCACCCACGCAACCTCAGCGCTGAAACCTGCAATGTGTTCCTGCTCTTTTTCGAGCAGAGATTGAGGGATAAGAAGAGGATAATTTGTATTTTCCACACTCCTTTTTTTCAGGTTTATATTATGATACTGATGAATATACTCCCATATTTTTGTTGCATAAGGGAGCATTACAATACATCCACCTACAGGAGAATAATCTGCCATCTCTGCCTGCTGTATAATATAAGAATACCACTGGCTCATATTGCCTGTTTTTGTTATTTTATTTTTTTTTGACATAATATTATTCAAAATGAAAATTCCTCGTCTATTGATTTTTTTATCTTTGAAGCTGTTGAAAGAGGGATAGCAAGACTAATTTCCCGCGTTCTCCCATACCGTCCTTTTGAGATCACTTTTGCATTGATGATTCCGAGCATATCGAGTTCGGAAATTATGTCGCTCAATCTTCGCTGAGTGATGTTTTTTATATTATTTTTTTTGCACAAGCAGATATATTTGTCATAAATATCTCCTGTAAGCATAGTTTGGCTTTCTTTTTCAAAACAGGAGATTATTGTGTAGAGAATAATTTTAGATTGTTTTGGCTGCGTCTTTACAGCGTCAAAAATTCTGTCTCTGTCAATTCTCGACTGCGCCAAATCAACAAGCTTTTCACTTATTTTTTCAATGCCTTTTCTTTCAGCCAGTTCTCCTGCAACGCGAAGCATATCTAGTGCTTTTCTTACATCTCCGTGTTCCTGGGCAGAAAGCGCTGCGCATTTTTCTATCACTCCTTTTTCAATCCTATCTGGATAGAGAGATATTTCTGCCCTGCTTCTTAATATATCTGCAAGTTGGACTGCATTATATGGAGGAAATATAAGTTCTTCTTCATATAAAGATGATTTCACTCTTGCATCTAATTCATTGCTGAAAGAGAGATTGTTGGATATTCCTACAAAAGATAATTTGCATTTTGAAAAGTCCTGGTTGATTCGTGTTAAGTTATATAAAATAGTGTCGCCGACTTTACTCACAAGTTCATCTATTTCATCGAGAATAATGATTAAAACACCATCATAGTTTGAAACAGAATTAAAAAAAGCTTTATAGACCTGTTCTGTCGCAAGACCAGTGGGTGCAATAGCAACACCGCCGAGTTCACATAAATATGCCAATAATCTGTACTCTGTATCAGACACTCTTTTCATTTTGCAGTTTACATAAAGTATTTTGAGATTTATATTTAGCTCTTTTGATTTTTTTTTAAGTGCATTTGCAACATACTGTGTTACAAGTGTTTTTCCAGTTCCTGTAGAGCCATATACAAATACATTGGATGGTCTTTCACTTCGCAGGCATGTTGCAAGAACAACACCTAATTGCGTTATTTGATCTTGACGATGAGGGATGTCCTCAGGAGTATAAGATATAGTCAATGCCTGTTTGTTCTTGAAAATAGGCTTTCTTTCCAAATATTCATTAAATACTCCCTCCAATGAAAACTGAGACATAATCTATAATTATGATGAATATTTAAAAATTAATGTAATTTTTGCCTGTTACAAATACTGAACACATCAAAAATATTTGGAGAAAAAGAAAAACTTTTTATGGGAAAAGATATGTATGTAAAGGTATAAAAAAATAAAACAAGTTTTTTTACATGGATACAAAAAAAAGAATTGAGGAAATAAAGGAACTTCTAAAAGAACATAATACATGGAGAAAAGAAGAATGCATTAATTTGATTGCTTCGGAAAATACAACCTCTCCTACTGTGGATTCTCTAATGGTATCTGACTTATCTCACAGATACGCAGAAGGAAAACCTTATCGAAGGCATTACCAGGGATTAAAATATGTTGATGAAATAGAGACACTTACTGCAGAACTTATGAAAAATCTTTTCAAGGCGAAAAGAGTTGATTTGAGAGTATTGAGCGGAACTCTTGCAAATGCTTCGGTCTTCAAAGGTCTGCTAAATAATGGAGATCATATTGTTTCGAGTTCTATTCCTAATGGTGGTCATGTATCTCATACAAGATATGGAATAGGAAATGTCTTGGGTTTGACCGATTATTCATTCCCTTTTGACAATTATGAAATGAATATTGATGTTGATAAGTCAATAAAATTAATAGAGGAGAAAAATCCAAAAATGGTATTGCTTGGTGCTTCTTTGTTTTTGTTTCCTCATCCAGTAAAAGAATTATCCCAAATTGCCAAAGAACAAGATGCTTATGTAATGTATGATTCAGCTCATGTACTTGGTTTAATTGCAGGATGTGCTTTTCAGGATCCTTTAAGAGAAGGGGCAGATATAATGAGTGCTTCAACGCATAAGACTTTTTTTGGACCGCAAGGAGGAGTTATCTTTACAGGAGAATCTATAAACGATGATGAATGGAAAAATATAGAAAATGCAATTTTCCCGTGTTTTGTCTGTAATCATCACCTTCACCGCCTCCCTATGCTTGCGCAAACCGCTTATGAATTGAGCCAGTATGGTGAGGATTATGCAAACCAGACGATTAAAAATGCAAAGACTCTTGCAGAAGAATTATACAATCTTGGCTTTGATTGTCTTGCAGAACATAAAGGATTTACTCAAAGCCATCAGGTAGTTATAAATGTAGAAAAACAAAAAGGCGGAAAATATGTTGCAGAGACTCTGGAAAAAAACAATATTATCTTAAATAAAAATTTCATTCCCGGAGAAAAAATTACATCTGAAAATATGAATAATCCCAATGGCATAAGAATAGGCGTTCAGGAAATGACAAGATGCAAAATGAAAGGCGAAGAAATGAAGCAGATTGCAGAGTTAATAAAAAAAGCAAT
>DAOVUW010000079.1 GCA_030632385.1 Candidatus Nanohalarchaeota archaeon | reverse complement strand
TAGCGTCTTTTTAATTCATTTACAGAAGTATTTGGCAGGAAAAACTCGCCTTTTGTTAACCAATTCATAAAAATCACATCATAAGAAATAATAGATTAGTATGTTTATAAAGCATTCGATTGTTTATTGCGTTGAGTATATGTCCTTCTATCAAGGGATGTGCATCGCAAACAATCCAAAAGTTTTTACTGCTATTCAGAACATATTTTAGCCCAATGCCGTTTTTGCAATGAGCGCATTGTTCTTTTTCTTCTTTCATAAGAATATGAGCATAAAACAGTTAAATAAACCATTATATCTCTAATAGCCATCCATAAAATTCATCATTGCTGTTAAATTCAATATATTCTTTGTTGTCGAAAACTGACGTTATAAATTGGTTCTGAATGCTCATTCCAAATTCTTCAAAATATGAATCAAAGAAAATTCTAAATGCTTTTTTCTGCTGATTTTCGTCATTCCCTGAAATGATTGTCTCTTTTTTTAATGACTGATCAAAAATAATGTATTTGTTCCGGAGTTTGCAAAACGTTGATGCATGGGATGGCATCAAAAAAACATAGCATTTGAGAGAATCATTATATGCTTTTATCAAAGATAAAAGCAGTGTTGCTTTTTCTTCGCAATCACCGTAGCAGTTTTCAATTGTCTTTGCCGGAAACTCCCAATGCTCTTGATCTTTCTCAACCAGATAATCCTGCCGATATCTTACTTTAGCATTTGCAAAATGCCAAATATAATCCAAATCTTCTTCTGTGTTGTTTTTAAAATATATTTCCGGAAGAAAGTCCCTGACTTCATCGGGCGTTATAAAAAAAGTTTTAGCGAATTTATATGGTCTGTGGGGATTTATATCTGCTGTAAAACCCACAAGATATTTTGTATTGTCTTTGAACATATCCTCGTCGACCTCAAGAGTCCAGCACGAATAATATTTCATGAATTTGTATTCTTCAAAACAACTGCTTAAAGAACCCTGCATGCAAAGTTCTGCATTATCAAAATTTTTGAATTTTTCATATATTTTTTCTTCAAAATTAAATGTTTTATCAGAGAATCCAATAAATTCATCATTGATTGTTAGTTTCCCTTTCAATGAACAATTGGTTGTTTCGTCTTTGAAATTGAACAATATTTTTTCGTCCGGATTGTCCTCTTCCAATAACGAAGTGTTCTGCAAGCTTTCATTTAAATCTCCTTTAAGATGAATACTTCCGTAGTCGCAAATATTTTCCAGTTTCCACGAAATATAATTTGTTGAATTAAGAGGATAAAACTTCAAGAGCATTGAATTGTCGCAGAGTTCTTTAGTTTTTTCCAAAACGCTCATGCCGTCTTTTACATCCGAAGAGAGAGTTTTGTTGTCTTTTAGATAAATTATAATTTTTCCTTCAAAACTGTCTTTTTCAAAAAATACATCGAGGGTGTTTGTTTTTTCTTCAATAATTTGATTTTGTTTTTCTTCAATTTGAGGAATTGTTTGTGCATTATTGTTGTTTATATCAACACAGCAGGTTATAGAAATAACAAGCAAAATTAGAAACAGCAGGATGATTTTTTTTCCCATGATAAATTAATAGACAGGTAAAATTATTTAATGATGTAATTTTCATTATATTATGTTTAAAGTAATATTTCTGGGAACTTCGTCTGCTGTGCCGACAAAGAGTCGTAATCTTCCCAGCATATTTATTAAGTACAAGGAAGACAGATTGCTTTTTGACTGCGGCGAGGGAACGCAAAGGCAATTAATGATAAAGAGATTGCACTTTGTGAAAATATCGAAAATATTCATCTCTCACTGGCATGCCGATCATTTCAGCGGTCTTCTTGGACTTATCCAGACATTGGAACTGGAGGGAAGAAAAGAACCGCTTTATATTTATGGACCTGTTCACTCAAAAGAATTTGTCGAGAAATTCATAAGCATTGGCTATTTTGGAAGAAGATTTGAAGTTTTTGTAAAGGAAATGAAAAACGATGATGTTGTATCATTTAAAGACTATAAAATCACTGCTTTTGAAGTTAAGCACAGAATACCTGCATTGGGATTTATATTTGAAGAAAACGACAGGGTTAATGTTGATTTGGAAAAGCTTTCAAAATACAAGATAAAAGAAGGTCCACAAATTGGAAAGTTAAAGAAACAGGGTTTTATTGAAAAGGACGGAACTCTAATCAAACTCGAAGATGTAAGCGTAGTGAAAAAAGGCAGGAAGCTTGTTTATACTGGAGATACAAAGTATTTCAAAGCATTGGAAAAATATGCCCATGAAGCAGATGTTTTAATATGCGACTCTACATTCGACAAGGAATTTCAAAAAAAAGCTCATATTTACGGGCATTGCTGTTGCGAAACTGCTGCAAGAATAGCAAAAGCTGCAAATGTTAAAAAACTGTATCTGACGCATATAAGCAGAAGATATCAGGAGAAAAATACAACACCTCAAATACTTCAGGATCAAGCAAGAGGAATATTTGCAAAATCTTATCTCGCTAAAGATTTGCTTGAATTTGAGATAAAATAATTTTGTGTTTCTAAAATAGAAAGATTTAAGATAAATGCGTATTATTTATCTATATAATAACGCAGGGGTAGCCAAGTGGTCAACGGCGCTGGGCTTAGGACTCAGTCTTTAGAGGTTCGAGGGTTCGACTCCCTTCTCCTGCATGTTTCGGTAGTGAGCAAAGGAATTTCCCGTAAATTTCGTAAGGAGTGGAAATTCCACAGCGAGCACCTAAACACCTTGAAAAGCGCGGTAAATTGTGTAAGCCCAGCGATTTTCATGGTATTTTTTCGTTGTATTTTGCGTAAGGAAACGAAAAAATATCGTAAGCGTAAGAACCATAAAAATGGGTAAGAAAACTTAATATTTCAAAAACGAAAGATTTATACAACTTAGTAGTTTAAATACATTGGGGGGGAAACTAAAATACGAAAATGGATTTTAATTCAGTCCTAAAAAAATATGCAGAACATATTGGAGAATCAATCGATAATATTCAAACCGATGAATGTGTAACATTTCAAGGAAAATTAAACTTCTTTAAGGTAGGAAATCTACTTATAAATATATATGGATTTGATTATATTGATTCTGAACTATACTCAATACTAAAAAAATTAAAAATGATTAAAAGCAAAAATAAATTACATATTATTTTTGCAGAAAATAAAGATAAAGCCAATATCCTTTGTAAAAAACATTTTAAACAAGAATTAATAAAGGGGGGAGAATC
>DAOVUW010000049.1 GCA_030632385.1 Candidatus Nanohalarchaeota archaeon | reverse complement strand
GTTACATTATTGGGTGTAACATCATGCCCCGCTACAGGAGCATGTCCTGGTGATATAAGTGACCAGAGGATGGAAATAACTACATTGATAGCAGACATTACAAGAGCGAATAGAGATGTAGATTCTCTCATCAAAAAAAAAGGGAAAACAAAAGAGGACTTTTCTAAGATACTTTTAGTTTCTGAAATCAACAAGATAATGACAGACAGCATTGTTCCGGATGCAATAGGCGTTCAAATGAATTATGACTGGATGATAGGAGATGCTTGTGGAGGAATACATGTGCAGGTAGATGCAGGAGTAGAGGAATACTGTCTGTATCAAAATGGGACATTATGTGGAGCACCATCAGGAGCCATAACATTAGATACATTCCATGATAAATTTGTAATAGTAAATACTTATGCTTACAATGAATATAATACCGCCACTCAGACAATTGTGGCCACAACAGGAAGGATAAGAGATATGGTGGATGAAATACTCGATGAGTGAGGCAATATACATATATGAATTGTAAAATAATATGGTTTCTTTAAGTAAATCAAATACAGCAGGATTGTTTTTTGTTTTTTTACTTGCTGTTTATTTTTATTTAAACATAAACCAGGAAGTCACTCTTCAAACTGAACCTTTTTCATATCCTGCTGAAGAATCAGGAAATATCAGCATTTATTTTTGCCCGCAGGACAATTGCGAAGAACAGCTGGTTAATTTAGTGAATTGGGCAAATGATTCAATTTATTGCGCTTTATATGACATTAAATTAGATTCATTTGTCGATTCTATTAGGGTGCAGAAGAACAGGGGCATTGATATTAAAATGATAATAGATGACGATACTGCGAAAAATGCAAAGTCCAAATATGACGAACTTGAAGAAATTTTAAAAGAAAACATAGCAACTGATGAAAAAAGAGACAGCGGAAGATACAACAATCTGATGCACAACAAATTTTGCGTCGTTGATAAAAAAATAGTTTTTGCAGGTTCATTTAATCCAACCCATAACGGGGCGCATAAGAACAATAATAACATGCTTGTGATAAATTCAGAATATCTTGCGCAAAATTATCTGGATGAATTCAGGGAAATGCAAAACAATGAATTTGGAGATTCAAACAGCAATACTGTGAAATATCCTTTTTTGAAATTAGATACGCAATATGGCGAAGTAAATATTGGAAATTATTTTTGCCCTGAAGATGATTGCAAAAAGCAGGTGATTGATATTTTAAATGAAGCAAACAAGAGCATCTATTTTTGCGTGTTTAGTTTTACTTCCAATGACACAAAAGAAGCGCTTATAGATGCAGCAAAAAGAGGGGTCCGGATTTACGGGATATTTGACAAAACACAAGGCGGTTCAAAATACAGTATATTTAAAGACCTCGAAAATCAAAACAGCAGCAATATAGATATTCTAAAAGATTCAAATCCTGCTTTTTTGCACCATAAATATTTTGTGATAGATGGTCATATTACAATAACAGGTTCAATGAATCCTACAATGAGTGGATATTTTTATAATGATGAAAACATAATAGTGATTGATAATCACAGAATTGCGGAATTATATTTAAGAGAATATGACAACAGAAGAGAGGATTGAAGAGCTGGAAGAAAAGCTCGCAAAGACACCAAAGAACAAGGGAACAGAGACAGACCTTGCAAAGATAAAGACGCAGATTTCTCTGTTAAAATCCCAATCTGCGCAAAGAAAAGCAAAAAAAACCGGAATTTCTGCTTATGGATATTCTTTAAGGAAAAAAGGCGATGCAACATGCGTTTTAATAGGAAATCCGTCTGTCGGAAAATCTACTCTGTTGAATAAATTGACAAATGCACATTCAGCAACAGCAGACTATGAATTTACAACACTTTTTGCAATACAGGGAATGTTAAAATATGAGGGGGCAAAGATTCAGATTATAGATTTGCCGGGCATTCTTGGCGGTGCTGCTTCTGGGACAGGTAGAGGAAAAGAAGTATTGAGCGCGGCGAGAAATGCAGACATGATGCTTATTGTAGCAGATATCAAAAAACCAGAATCAAAAGAAGTAATTGTGGATGAATTGAAGAAAGCAGGCATATATCTTAATAAGGCAGAGCCATCAATAAGCATTAAAAAAACAATAAAAAACGGAATACTTGTAAAATCAACAGTAAAGCAAAAATTGACAAGAAAAACCATAGCTGAAATTTTAAGGATACATAAGTTAGTAAATGCAGAAATAATCTTATATGATACTGTGAATGTTGAACAGATAAATGATGCAATCATCGGCAATAAAAAATATGCCGGTGCTATATATGTTTACAATAAAACCGATTCTATTAGCAGTCAAGAGTTATTGGATGCGAAAGAAAAAATACTAAAAAATACCTTTGATGCAGATAATCATGTGTTTGTCAGCGCAGCAAAAGACAATTTAGATGAATTAAAATCAACGATTTTTTCACGTCTGAAGTTAATTTCAGTCTATACAAAAAAAACAAACAAAAAACCGGATTTGGAAAATCCTTTAATATTGAAAAAAGGTTCTACGATAAAAGATGCATGCTTTAAAATACACAAGGATTTTGCAAGCAAAACTGCGTATGCTAAAGTATGGGGTTCTTCAAGGTACCCTGGGCAGAAGCTAAGCCTGAAATATAAATTGCATCATAAAGATATTATTGAGTTATGTTTTTAGAAAATAACAATACAAGTATTTAAATAATATAAGTTCTATATTTGATAGTATGATTGAAATATGGGGTCATAAAGATTTAGGAAAAGAATTGGCATATTATTCAAAAAAGTTTCACATATTTGAATTAACATCATCAGAAGAATATTATGATTTTTTAGAAAATTCGTTAATATTTAAACATAAACTCATGGCACCCCTAGTAGAAGAAGAAAAAAACTATATTTCTCAAATAGATGAATTGAAACAGCAGGGAAATATATTTGCAAAAGAATTAGCGCTTATTGACAATAGCATTTCTGAAAAATCAGAGATTCTTGAAAAAGAAAAAGACAATGAAGCATTGAAAGAAAAAACGCTTCCGCAAATAGATAAATTGAAGCAGAATAAAAAAACATACGAAGATAGGAAAAAATACAATGATCGTAAACTATATGAATTAGAGCAAAAAAGAAAAGAAATAGAAAAAAAAAAAATACTTACTTTGAAAAATATAGATGAGGATATAAAAAAAGCTTATGATTTGAAAAAAGACTCTAATTTTATAAATATTCTTGAAGAGTTAAATGGCGGAGAAAAAAAAATGATTGATATAATCAGTATTGAATTTAGAAAAAGTAAAGATTATTATTTGATTAATTCATTTAATATAAATTTGACCGGAAAAGAAATATCTTTTGAAGGCGAAATTCTTAAAAAAATAGAGATAAATCATATTTTGATTTGTCCAAAGGGTTTTTATGTTTTTGAAATTATGGCGCGCAATCCAATGGATGATTCAATGATAAAGGAAACTGAAAGGCAAATGTCTAAAATTAAGACAGTTATGGAATCTATTTTTGATAAAAAAATAACTGAAAATATAACTTATGTCATTGTTCCAATAAAAGAACCAATAATTTTGAATAAAATGGAATTTGATTCAGTTGTGTTGGAAGAATTAATGAGTTATTTTACCCACAAGGAAGATATTATTAATGAAGATAAAATTTACGAATTTTTATATAAATTAGAGCCTTTTCTTGATGATAAACACATAGATACAGTTAAAAGACTAAAAGTCAGAGCTAAATATAATGTGAATATAAGGCTTAAAAATAAACTAAAATCGTTTTTGAAAAAGTAAATTTTTACGATTTTTTCTTCTGCATATTTTTTAACACTACTTATTTATAAATTCACAAATCCTATAATAAAATAGGATAAAATGAATCAATCAATCAATGATTTAAAAAGCAATATATGGAAGTATTATTTGTGTATTGCACTTAGGAATGGTGTTTTCTTTTTTGCACCAATATATGTATTTTTTTTATCAAATAAAGGACTCAGTATTTTACAGATAATGAATATACTGGCGATTTATTCTATAACAATTGTTCTATTCGAGATTCCCTCAGGAGCAGTGGCAGATATAATTGGTAGAAAAAAAACATATGCATTGGGTATGTTACTTATGTGGTCAGGAGCAATAGCTTATCTTTTTGTAAATACATATCTTGGTTTTATTTTTGCAGAAATAATCTATGCAGTTGGTCTTGCTCTTCAATCAGGTGCAAATACTGCATTGATCTATGACACATTAAAGAATCTTAAACAAGAAAAAGATTTTAAAAAAATACAGGGAAAGGCACACGGAATAGGTCTTATTATGATGGCTTTTGCATCTCTCTTTGCAGGATGGATATATTCTATAAATGTCAATTTTCCGGTAATCCTTTCTTCAATCTGTCTTTTTATAGGATTTTTTATTGCAATTTCTTTCAAAGAGCCGAATCGTTATAGTGAAAAAATAAGATTAAGAGAGACACTTTCTTTAACAAAAGAAAGCATTTCTTTTACTCTGAAGCATAAGCAACTACTGTGGTTAATACTTTTTTCCTCTAATTTTCTTGCATTTGGTAGTGCTACATTCTGGTTGTTTCAGAAATTTTTTCTTGATACAGGAATAAGTATAATATATTTTGGAATTATTTTTTCAGGGGCAACCATTATCGCTGCTTTTAGTTCTATTTTAGCGCACAGGATAGAGAAGATTATGGGGAGAAATTTATCATTTATTATGATGTTCACATTTACTTTTTTTGCCCTTTTATTTTTGTCTTCAGGAAATGTATATCTCGGCATCTCGGCAATAATTTTGACACAATTTGTATTAGGATACAGTAATCCAATTATAACTAATTACATAAATATTCTTACTTATTCAAGAAACAGAGCAACTGTTCTTTCTGTGTTTTCTTTTTCAGGAAACATAATAGTAGCAATGCTTCTCCCTTTTATTGGTTGGCTTACAGAGATATATAGTTTACCACAGGCATTTTTGATGAGTGCGGGTTTATTTTTTGCAATAAATGTCCTTCTTTTAATTTCAAGGGCATTGCGCTTGAAGAAAGCACATGAATGATTTTTATGTTGTGTATAATTTTAACTTTTCATATCAACCAATCAAATATCTTCTTTTTATGTAATCCACAAATGGTTTTTCTTTTCTCTCAATTTGATACATGTCCAGAGCGTCATAATAAGTTTCCAGTTCTTCAATTGGAATATCTACCAGGGGGTAATCTTTTTTCCACAATACCCAGTTCATCAACAATCTTGAAAGTCTGCTGTTGCCGTCCCTGAATGGCTGGAGAGAGATTATCTTTAAATGGATTAATGATGCCAATTCCAGCGGATGCAATTGTCTGTTCTTGGACTTATACCAACTAAAGAAGCAATCCAGTTCTTTTTGGACTTCCTGCCATTTTGGAGGCACATAAGGAGTTCCTGCTACCTTAACATCATTTTTTAATTCATGCCGGGTAAGTCCTGCAATTTCACCCCAGACTCCAGACATTAGGATTTTATGGAGTTTCTTGAGGAAGGATAGATTCAGTTTTCCTTTGTATTGGGTTATTGCAATAATTCCTTTTTTGTGGTTTTCTAATTCTTTTATGGTTTTTAAGCTTTTGATATCTTTAGGCATGATGCCTTCTTTTAATATTAAAGACGTTTGTCTCAATGTTACATCCACGCCGGATAATTTAGAACTGTCATAAGTAAACCTTATGATGAATTCATCCAGCATTTCTTTTTTCTCTAATGGACCTAATTTTTTGATTTTTGATTTGTATTCTGTTCTTTTATTTTCTATTTTTTCAATATCTTTGCCTGAGAAGTACATGTATTTTTGCGCTTGTATTTGGCCAAGGAATTCTTTTTTTAACTGTTCTAGTCTTGTTTTTGGTGGCAGTTGTGTACCAAGATACTTTGTCTTATGGATTATTTTTTCTCCTTTTCTAATACTGTGGACAAGGCGGAAGTATTCTTTTTCGCCTTTTTTTATTTTTTCTACAGTTACCATTGTTAATATAGGGGATACATTTATTTAATGTTTTCGTTTTGTATCCCATACTAAAAGATAACATTCAAAATTTTAAGGTTTTATCCTTTTTAGCCAGCGTCTAACTGTTCTTAATTTTGTGCACGAATAAAATAATATTATTGTAATGGCGAGTATCAATAGTAAAAGCAAGATAGGCTTATTGAAAAATAACCATTTTACTACGTCTTCGATGCAAGAATATAGAAGTATAACAATAACTATAAGAGAAACGAGAATAAATAGCCATATGAATTTATATGGTGTTTTAGCTGCTGCCATTTAGTTAAATACAAGATTTATTTATATTTCTTTGCATCCCATCATAACCATCTCAAACACCTTTGTGACTTGTCAATTTTGCAGTATTCATTTGCGCAGTGAATAGATTTGTTTGTCGTACAAGTATACTAATCTCCTATCCCCCCAAAGAGAAGCAAATGTTCCTCACCCCACAAGATTATACAAATTTCCACACCAAATCCAAGAATGTATATTTCATATGAACT
>DAOVUW010000070.1 GCA_030632385.1 Candidatus Nanohalarchaeota archaeon | reverse complement strand
GAGCGCAAAACTTAAATAGATTGAGTTGTATAGTTTAGTTGTCATGAGTTTTATCTCCCCATACCCTATGTAATATAGAGGGGGTATTACTTATATTTTTGTTCGTTCGGAGATACTCTTGATACCCTATGGCTTATTGCGTGTTTGTTCATTTAATTCTAAATTGAAAAAAATAGAATATTATGGGAATTAAGCTATTTAAATATTCTTTTCAAAACAAATATCAAATCTTTCTTTGGCGGACTCCAAAATGTATCTGTGAGTTCTGCTGCAATTTTTTTTATCTCAATAGATGCATCATGATCTTTGTCATAAGAAATCATCGGTGTTTTGGCTGCAATACAGTCTGCCATTTTTTTATCTTCATTAATCATTGAAATTACAGGTGCTCCAAGAATTGATTCAATATCATATTTGCTTAATTCTGATTTCATTTTTCTAACTCTGTTTACTACAACACCTATTACTGGCTTTTTCATTTCTTCAGCAATTTTGATTGTCTTTAGTGCATCTGTTACGCTTGGAAGTTCCGGATTAGTAATTATGATAATCTCGTCTGCTGCTTCTATTGTTGCAAGAGATTCGCTCCCTAGTCCGGCAGCACCATCAATAATTATCAAATCATGATCTTCTTCTCTTAATTGATCTACAACTCCCTTTAATTTAGAAGGATCTGTATTTTTTAAATCATAAATCGAAAGTCCTGCTGGAATTACTTTTAATTTTGTTGGATGAATATACATTGCATCATATATATTTCCTTCTCCCCTGATGAGATTATGCACAGTCTGTGGGTATAACGGCACACCTAAATGAAATCCTAAATTAGGAGTCGTTAAATTAGCATCTAAGACGAGAGTCTTATGACCGAATTCAGAAGAAGCAATACCTAAATTTGAAACAAATGTTGTTTTTCCAACACCTCCTTTTCCCGAAACACAAGAAATTATTCTAGCAACCATATTATTAAATATATAGTATATTGTCTTTTTTAATCTTTCGATTTAATTGGAGTCATACGACAACTTCTTTTTTAAATTTTATACAAATATATTTCTATGAAAAAAGAAGACAAAGAGTTCAACAAAGCAATGATAATAATTACTGTGTTTATTCTTATTTGTGTACTGGGCACTTACCTGCTTTTTGATGATAAAAAACAAACAGATGACATATACGCAAAATGTATTGAAATGCAAAATCATCCTGATCTCCAATATGAATGTCAATGCGTCCCTACTTTTTTGCTGAACAAGACTAACAACGAGGGTTATGTGGAGAAAAACACAGATGAAATGTGCACATGCGCATGCGATATTGGAACAGACACACCTTATGTTGTAGAGATAAGAATTGCAGATGATGTAGCTATGTTGAACAATAGCAAATAATTTGTTAAACTTTTAAATATATCTTATAAATAGAATAAATAAAAAATCCTGCGAATTTGTTTATTATATTGAACAGATTATCTGGATTTAAATGAAGTAATAAAAGTATTTACAATAAAGAAAATAAATAATATGGATTTAAAAATAATGATTCGCAAAACAACATTGTTTGTGAAAGAATATTTAATAAAATGCAAAAGAGTATTGAAGTTATTAAAATATCCTAAAAAACAAGAATTAGTAATGTCTTTAAAAATAACAATAGTTGGTTTTTTAATAATAGGCTTTATTGGTTTTTTAATAACATTACTTATAAATAGTTTGAACCTATTCGTATAATTAGATATGGCACTATATACAATAAGAACTACAAGAGGCAGAGAAAAGTTAATAATAGAAAACATATATTTTAAATTAAAGGATAAAAATAGCGACATATATGCTTTATTTCATCCTAAAAAATTAAGAGGATATGTCTTTATAGAAGCCAAAGATAAGGATTCTGTTTTATCAGTGATTTCCCATATGCCAAATATTAGAGGTATTTTGAAAGAAGAATCTTCTGTGGAAAGCATCGAACACTATTTAACAGAAAAGGAAGAAAAAATTGTATTCAAGCAAGGAGATTTGGTTGAAGTTATAAGAGGTCCGTTTAAGAAAGAAAAAGCAAAGATAAAAACAATAAATGAAGTCAAAGGGGAAACCAAAATAGAATTGATAAACAGCATTGTTCCGATACCAATCACAATTAAATTAAATCAATTAAAACAATTGGAAACAAATAAGGATTAATATGGCAGAAAAACAAACTACAGCAGATTTGATAAAAAAGGAATTGGGTCTTGAGAAATTAGCATCAAATTCAAAAGAAGCAATCGTGGGTAATTTAAGAATAGAACAGATTATAAAGATTGCAGATTTGAAGAAAGATGATTTATCTTCCAAGACATTTAAAGATAATGTAAAAGTTATTGCAGGTTCATGCGTTTCATCCGGGATAATTATTGAAGGTAAAAAACCTGTTGAACTGATTGATGACATAAATAATGGAGTTTATGATGAAAAAATCAATAACAAAGTTACAGAAGTTTCTCCTGATGTTTTAGAAAAGCAAAAAAATGAAACAAGGAAATATATTGAAAATGTTGAAAAAATCAAAAATCAAAAGGAAGAAGAAGCAACACAAAAAAGAGAAGCAGCTAAAATTAAAAACTAATATTTATGAAATTTAAAAATTTCACAAGCATTAATGATTTGGATAAAGAGGGCATAGACTTTGTTTTTAGAGAAGCAGATAATATGCTTAAATTATTGGAAAATAAAAAACCATCCAATATATGCAGAAACAAGATTCTCGCAACCTTGTTTTTTGAACCAAGCACAAGAACAAGATTGTCTTTTGAATGTGCCATGCATAGACTGGGTGGAAGTGTAATTGGTTTTGCAGATGCAAATACAAGTTCTGAAAAAAAAGGTGAATCTCTGTTCGATACTATCCGGACAGTGGAAAGTTATTGTGATGTCATTGCAATAAGAAGCCCGTTTGAAGGAGCATCAAAGTTAGCGATGCAGAATAGTTCTGTGCCAATTATCAATGCAGGAGATGGAGGACATGAGCACCCGACTCAAACATTGCTCGATTTATACACTATAAAGAAAAATAAAAACAGACTTTCTAATCTTAAAATAGGTTTATGCGGGGATTTAAAATTTGGAAGAACAGCGCATTCGCTTGCGCAGGCATTGTCTGATTATGATAATAATATACTGGTGTGTATCTCTCCGGATGAGTTGCAATTTCCTGAAGGAATAAAGAATAAATTAGAAGAGAAAGGCACAAAAATACTGCAAACAAAAAATCTAAAAGAGGCAATGGGAGAGCTGGATGTTTTATACATGACAAGAATACAAAAAGAGCGTTTTGTCAGCGAGAAGGAATATCTGAAATTAAAGGGCATCTATGTTGTAGATAAAGAAATGCTTTCAGGAGCAAAGCAGGATTTTATTTTAATGCATCCTCTTCCAAGAGTGGATGAAATAAATCCTGAAGTTGATGAAGATAAAAGAAGCATATATTTCAAGCAGGCATTCTACGGGATTCCGATAAGAATGGCATTGCTTTCTATTATGACGAGAGGTTAATTTTATGATGGAGAGAAGAGTCAGAAATATAAAAGACGGCACAGTAATAGATCATATAGAGCCGGGTCGCGCAATAAAAGTATTGTCTGTATTAAAAGGCATAGAGGATGGATGTGTAATAATATGCATAAACATAGAAAGCAATAAATACAATAAAAAAGATTTTATTAAAATAGAAAACAAATTTCTCGAAGAAAATGAATATAATGAAATTGCTCTTATCAGTCCTAATGCAACAATAAATATAATAAAAAACAAAAAACGGGTAAGCAAAGAAAAAGTGAAAATACCAAAAAAAATCCGAAAAATAGGAAAATGCATAAACCCGCGGTGCATAACAAACAATCAGAATATAGAAACAGAGTTTGATGTTATTGATACAGAGCCTATTGTCTTGAGATGCAGTTACTGTGAGAGCACAGCAGGATATCGGAACTGATATTACAATAAGGAATTAATTTTTTCGACAATTTTAGAACTACTCATTGGAAGATTGCTTTAAATCAGTTGTGTGAAAAGCCTCAAAATTAAAAGTTTCAATTAGATCCAGTTGATTGTAGTCTACAAAACCTTTTATTGCATCTTTATGAAATTTTGCGGTAATTTGAACTTTACTGCCTCCAACCATAATTGAAATTAATTTCTT
>DAOVUW010000075.1 GCA_030632385.1 Candidatus Nanohalarchaeota archaeon | reverse complement strand
TTTGTGTAAGCCAAGCGATTTTCATGGGATTTTTTCTGTATATATATTTTGCGTAAGACTACAGAAAGAAGGATGATGAGCAAAGGAATTCACAAGAGGGAATTCCACAGCGAACATTCGAATACCTTGAAAAGCCGAGTATAATTCGGAAGAAGGATTTTCATGGTATTTTTTCTGTATGTATTTTGCGTAAGACTACAGAAAAAAGGATGATGAGCAAAGGAATTTACCCAGAGTAAATTCCGCAGCGAACATAATAAAAATATTGTATTTTATTATCTACTTTTAAACATTCACAATAACATGCGAAAACCAGATATTTTTGTATGACAATAGTTTGAATTTATACGTAAATATCTGTATACAAAGCTATATAAAATTATAATAATTAGAAGAAAATGGATACAATGTTATTTGGTCTATTTGGAGCAGAAGAAGGAAGTAGTTTTATAAATACTTTATTTTATTTGATATTTATTGTTTTTATGATTTTTGGGCAAAAAATAATGATTATGCAGACTGTCTGGAGAAGTGAAGCGCAACTTTTGAAAATAAAAAAATGGGATGACAAAGCAAATAGCTTGATGACAAAAAAAATAAAAGATAAAACAAACAAACCCGCCACTAAAGAGACAAAACAAAACATACGAAATTTTATGGAATTTTTCATATCCACTCCTGTTGATTTAGATCCTTATGGAATTGTAAAAAAATTAGAGCATGTGATGAATCGCTCTGATAAAAAATTTAATCATTTTATTGACAAGATAGTTCCTAATTTGGAAAAAGAAGATAAAAAGGATTTTAAGTTTGCAACAATGGGTGCAATGGGCGTCCATCAAATATACAAGATAGTAAATCACTTTATTATAATGCTTAAAAAAACAGGGAACATACAGATAATGCTTATTCTTCAGATGTATCTGCCTTTTTTAATGAAGATGGCAAAATCAAATCTTATTGCTACAAAAGCTTTTTTGGATAATATTCCAATAGGCGATGCAATTGGACCATATATTGCAGCAAAATTAAAAACAACAAAAGGAGAGACAATAGATGTAGATGTTGTCGTAAGCAAGGAAAAAATAGCAGGAAAAACAGTCTTTGTCATGAAATCAGAAGGACCGGGTTCTGCTCTTGGAAAAGACGGAGATGCAATAGAAAAATTATATGACAGAGAAAAAATAGAATATATTATCACTATTGATGCTGCCGGAAAGATGGAAGGAGAAAAAACAGGTTCTGTAGCAGAAGGCGTTGGTGTGATGATGGGAGGAATCGGCGTTGAACGGTCAAAGATAGAAGAAGTCGGCGTAAAAAACGATATTCCCATAGACGGCATTGTCATTAAAATGTCTCCTGAAGAAGCATCCATTCCTATCAAAAAAAAGGTGTTTGAAGCTACTGATGAAGTAATTGAAAAAATAAACACTTTAGTTAAAGAAAGCAAAGCTAAAAAAATACTTGTCTTTGGTGTCGGAAACACATGCGGTGTTGGAAACTGCAAATCAGAGTTAAAAGGTTTGGAAACAAAATTAAAGCCAATCTGGGAACAACAAAGGAAAAAAGAACTGGAACTGAAAAAGAAAAAGAAATCGCTGTTCTATAAATTATTTGGTTCTCCTGACGAAGATGATGAAGATATTGATTTTTACAGCAAATCGCAAAAGTAATGCAAATTTATTGTATTAACATTTTGAATGGATTCTATAATATAGAATCTATAAATCATTGTAGGCTATAATTCGACCGACCGAATAGAGAGTTATTTTCAGGAGAAATTTATCAAATGAGTAAATACAGAACAAAAATATAGAGTAATTTTACAGCATAATAATTTCTTTTTGTACATCCGTAGTTACAATTATTTCATAATCATTTGAAATATAAAAATCAATCTCACTGCGTATTCCAAATTTATTTTTAATATAAATTCCTGGCTCTATTGTATATGCCAAATTTCTTGATAGTCTACATTTATTTTTATAATAAATCCAATTTGGTTTAGGGCCGTGATCTTGTTTTATTCCTACAGAGTGTCCCAATTCATGTAAAATTTCCCCCCCTCTTGCTTTTTTAATTATTTCAAAAGCAACACTTTCGATATCTTTACCTGTTGGAATTCTATTATTTTTTAATTGCGATTTTATGTATTTCAGAGCTTCATCTCTGGCAGTTACGACAACACTAAATGTTTTTTGAATTTCTGCAGGAACTTTTTTACCATAAAAAGCAACCCAAGTAATATCTGCAAAAGGAGCCTCTTTTATTTTTAATTTTGCCCATAAATCAATCAGAATAAATGTGTTATTTTGTAATTTTTCAGATAATTTTTTAGGATAAAATTCAGGAGTTGCAGTATTTTTATTAAAAGAGACTATTGGAGGATCTTTATCTGTTTCTAAATTATACTTGTGGAATTGTCCTAATATAAATTGTTGTATTTCATACTCAGAAATCGATTTATTTTTTTGAATATGCATAAATGTTAAATCTTTGATTTTTATAAGCAACTTTGCTGCTTTTTTATGATATTTGATTTGTTGTTTTGTCCACATAATGTAGATAAATATACACTGTGTATTTATATATTTGTAAAATCACATCTTGTATTTTTAGCCATTTACAGCACACTACACTACATTGACCTTTTCAAAAAATAAAACAAGTCCCTATCATTGCACTAAAAATTAGCAGATAATTGCATAGCTCAAAGACTGTCAATTTGCGTCTGGAATATTTTCTGTCCATCTCTTGGTTCAAGAGGTGTTATCTTTCCTTCAACATCAATTCTTCTGAGAAACATGCCACATATTGTATTGAATCTAGCCTGAACATAACCTTTGAAAAATGTTTTATTTATTCCTTTGTAAAAATGATGCTCATAAGGTCCACCCCTTGCTCTGATTTTAAAATTAATATACAATATTTCTTTGATTTGTGCAATTAATTTGCTTGGTGTTTTGTATTCCATAAGCGTATATTCATCCAAAGAATATACCTCAATCATTTTTTTCTTTGAATCATGTACTTTTCCATCAACAAGATATTCCGTCCCTCTTTTTTTTTCATATTTGATTATTTTTTTGCCCTTGACTTTTGGAATGATCCCCAGCATTTTATCAACATAATGTTCTACTTCTTCTTCTTTGGCTTTCAATTCAAGCATTTTTGATACAAAAACATTCCTGCTCATAAGAAACATAGTGTGTGTAAAATCCGTATCTTCGTTCATTATATTTCCTCCACCCATAGGAAGTTCAGCTACAGCTCTTTGAGTTTTTAGTTTATGAAAAGTAAAATATGTTCTATCACTATTCCAATAATGAGATTTTGTAATTTCCTGTACTTTTTCTTCAACCCATTCTTCTGTAATCCATGGAAAATCGCATATTAGACCATGATCGAAATTGAAAATAAGTTCTTCTTGCATGAATTTGTCATAGCATCCGTATTTACCAAAAACACCATTCATT
>DAOVUW010000081.1 GCA_030632385.1 Candidatus Nanohalarchaeota archaeon | reverse complement strand
TGGAGAAGTATTTGTTGGTCAGGATGGAATTGAAGCAGATCAAGATTTGGGAAATTATGAGAGATTTACCGGAATTCCATCTACGAGAGAAAATTATATTACTACCGGTCAGGTTTATCAGGAAGTTATTCGAAAAGAAAGAAACATGGAATATAAGGGAGAAGATGTAGAAGTTGTCCCTGATATTCCAAATGAAATTATTCGAAGAATAAAACAGGCCTCTTCAAAAGACAAAGCAGAAATAACAATTATAGAAATCGGAGGGACTGTTGGAGAATATCAGAATTTGTTGTTTTTAGAAGCAGCAAGGATGATGTATCTCAAAAAACCTGATGATGTACTTTTTGTAATAGTTAGTTATCTTCCTATACCGTCAAAAGTAGGCGAGATGAAAACAAAACCAACACAGTATGCTGTGAGGAGTCTTAACTCCGCAGGGATACAGGCAGATTTTCTTCTTGCCCGTGCAGACAGACCAATAGATAAAAAGAGAAGAGAAAAATTGTCTATATTTTGCGGAATACCTCCTGAAAATGTCATCTCAGCTCCTGATGTTGATTGCATTTATGAAGTGCCCCTAAATTTTGAAAAAGACGGGCTGTCTGAAAAAATATTAAATAAATTAAACTTAAACCCAAGAAAAGCAAATTTAGATAATTGGAAAGAATTAATTGATAAACTAAAAACAATTAAAGAAGAAGTTAAGATTGCTGTTATCGGCAAATATTTTACGACAGGCAGTTTTATATTGTCGGATTCTTACATCTCTGTAATACAGGCAATCAAGCATGCCTGCTGGGCAAATAATGTTGCGCCTGATTTAACATGGGTCGATGGAGAACAATTTGAAAAAGATCCTGATTCTATTGAAATATTAAAGCAATATGATGCGATAATTGTTCCTGGAGGTTTTGGTTCAAGAGGCGTTGAAGGTATAATCCGTTCGATAAAATATGCGAGAGAAGAAAAGATACCTATTCTTGGTTTGTGCTATGGTATGCAACTTGCAGTAATTGAATTTGCAAGAAATATCGCAGGCATGAGAGATGCAAACTCAATTGAAATAAAACCAGATGCAAAATATTCTGTAATTGATTTAATGGAAGAACAAAAGAAAAACATGGAAAAAAACAATTATGGAGCCACAATGCGTCTTGGAAATTATCCATGCTCTTTAATCAAAGGCACTCTTGCGCAAAGATGCTACAATAAAGAGCATATTTTAGAACGGCACAGGCACAGATACGAATTCAATAATAAATATCGTGATTTATTAGAATCAAAAGGATTAATCATTTCAGGAATAAATGAAAAGCAAAATCTGGTTGAAATAATTGAATTAGAAGACCACCCATTCTTTGTCGGAGTCCAGTTTCATCCAGAATTTAATTCAACATTGTTGAAGCCACATCCCTTGTTTTTTAATTTAATTAAAACTACACTCAAAAAGTGATAATGTTCTGATATCATAGAAAATCGATAAATTAATATATTTTTAGTACATATAATTACATACTATTCTTAAAGAATAGATTGGGCTGTAGCAGATATGGGGAAAAATGACAATGTCGCATGGGTCATAATCATAGTGATTGTAGGGCTTTTATGGATGCCTTTGTTTGGTTTTTTCTGGATGGATGGTCATAGAATGATGGGCAGCAGCGGTTTTGGATATATGAGCATTATATCTTTCCTTTTTCCTGTTTTTTTAATAAGCCTAATCCTTTTAACATACAAGGGTATTTCCGGAGATGCCATAAAAGAGCAACCAAATCCAATGGCTATTTTAAAGAATAGATACGCAAAAGGAGAAATAACAAAAAAAGAATATGAAGAAATCAAGAAAGAATTGTCTGGATGAAGAAACTGCTAAAATACAAAAAAGATACAATCGTATCGCTAAATTTTATGATATTTTTGAATTGTTTGGTGAAAAAGTATGGTTCTATAAATGGAGGAAAAAATTTATATCTCCATTGAAAGGAAAGATTCTTGAAATAGGAATCGGAACAGGAAAAAATATTGATTTTTATAATAGAGAAGCAATAGTAACAGGAATTGATTTTTCCAAGGATATGCTCAATAAAGCCCAGGAAAAATTAGAAAAAGCGCAAAAAAAGAACATCACTTTGAAGCAGATGGATGTTGAGAATCTTGAATTTACAGACAATTCATTTGATTATGTAGTGACAAGTTTTGTGTTCTGTTCAGTTCCAAAACCCATAAAAGGATTGAAAGAGATAAAAAGAGTCTTAAAGCCCACAGGAAAATTGATAATGATAGAACATATACTGAGTAAAAATACTATATTGGCTTTTATTGAAAATACACTTAATCTTCTTGTAAAATACATAATGGGTGTTAATATTAATAGGGACACCAAACAGAATATAATTGATGTAGGTTTTATAATTGTTGAAGATAAAAATCTTGCTTTAGTTGATATATTCAGATTATTTAGAGCAAAAAAATAATTAAATATCGTCTTTTACCCTTTGATTTCTTCCATGTGATTTATTCTTTTTTCAATCAATGATTTTGTTGCAATATCTTTTCTGTGTCTTACATTTCCGTCAACAAAAGATAATGCTTTTTCTGTTTTTTCTTCTGCATTGCATATATCTTCGTCACTCGAAACAAACGCAAGAGCGCGACTCGAGAGTGTCATCAATTTATTTTCCTTTTCTTCAACATTTGCATAATATAATTTTGCATCAGAAAATGCGCCTATTTTTATCTCGCCGGATTCTGTTTTATTTGGATAGTTACCAGGGACAATATATTTGCATACGGTTGCTTTATTTTCAAATATTATGTCTAAATCATTTAAAGTCTGATTTTTGATTGCTTCAAATATATTGCAAATATCTGTCTTTAAGATAGATAAAATATTCATGGCTTCAGGATCTCCAAAGCGTGTGTTGTATTCAAGCAGTTTTATAGTGTCTTTAGTTGCCATAAAACCACCGTATAAAATTCCCTTGAAAGGAGTATCGTATTCTTCTTTTATTGCTTGAATGGTATCTTGCATTATTTGCTTTGCTTTGGA